>SKXH01000030.1 GCA_007128495.1 Bacteroidota bacterium | reverse complement strand
GAACTCAGCAATAATAATTCCGTCGAGTTCAACTTATCTATTGCTCTGCCGTATTGCCCTTACAACCCGTTTCGTCCGCCTGTCTTCATAATAATCGTGAACGACCAATATTGCGTGGATCATACCCGGTATATAAAACAAAAGTGTGAGCAATAAATTCAACAATGCCTGTACCGGTTTTCCGCAAAATAACACGGCAACCGGCGGAAGTAATATTGCAATTAAGTATCTCACGTTTGTTTCAATATTATCATTGATATATCGTCATAAATTTTTGCATCGCCGCGGAACCAGGCAACCTCTTTCAATATTTTTTGTCCGATCTCTTCGGAAGGCAGATGTACATTATGTTTTACCGTCGTTATCAATCTACTTTCACCGAAAAACATTCCTCCATCGTTGCGGGCTTCGGTAATGCCGTCGGAATACGCAATAAGTGTATCGCCTTCTTCCATCGCAATATTCATTTCCTCATACACAGCGTCGGATACGATACCCAGCGCAGGTGCCTGCTTGCCGACCGGTTCAACAGTTCTACTATTCGTTTTTGCCAGCAAGAGCGGCATATGTCCTGCATTAACCATTTTGATATTTTTTGTATGCGAATTCAACTCCATATATACCAGCGATGCAAAAATGCTCCGCAAACTATCTCGTATAAATATCCTGTTAATACGTGACATCAGATCCGCCAATGTTGTATACCCGGGAACCAGGGCCCGTATTGTCGCCTGCAGTTTACTCATTAGTAATGCAGCACGTAATCCTTTCCCGGCAACATCACCGAGCGCAAGCGCGTGACGCTGTTCTTCGAGTTGTATATAATCAACCAGGTCACCCCCGACATCGTTCGCCGGTTCGGAATACAGCCAAACATCCCAACCCGTTATCTCCGGGCGCTGCGGCGGCATTAATGCATATTGCACGGATCGTCCGGCTGCGAGTTCGTTACGTGCAAGCAGTTTATCCTTTAATTCAAGCATTAGCACAAACACTATAATTGCACCTCCGAGCAAATAGGTCTCGGGATTTGTACGTACCGTACCTGTTTGCCAGGCTATATTGCCGGAGGTGATAATGAAAAACATCCCGATCAACAAGAGGACCCGTCGGGCAGGTGATAAACGGAGCAATAACATTTTAACGTACCACCAGAAAAGATATATAGTACGTTTGATCCAGCCCATCTTGGATAATCGGTCTTTCTTCTCTTCATCGATGTAAAAATCCTTCAGTTCACGAAAATCGAGTCGGAGTGAATCGAGAATTTTTCCGTGCAATACATCGTCGCGAAGTGTGCGACTGAGTCGTTCTTGATCGGTTTTATGGGACTTCATACAGAGGTATACGAAAAAAACAAAAATATGTTATAAGCAGATTAGTACTCCGCTAAATATAAAAAAAACCGGGACAAATGGGAATTTGTCCCGGTTTTATGCTCTAAAAATACCACCTGTATGTAATACTTGCATCGCGTCCCGGCATCGGATTATCTCTGCCGTCAACGCGCGATAAATGGTCCCGGTAGGTTGTATCGAAAATATTATTAATTTTGAATGAAACAACGTGTCTGCCCGAGGCGTGCAGACGATAGCCGCCCTCAATACCGAATAATACATATCCATCGGTTACACTTTCTCCTTCAATTACCCGGTGCTGATTTTTTGCCCACTGAATCTTGCTCCCTATCCACCACGATCCAAAATCATACATAAGTGCGGCATTTCCCCGCAGCGGAGGCATAAACGGAAGCGGGGTTGATTCAGCATCCCGCCGGCTGCCGCGAACATAGCTCAGTTGCGTTTCGAAATGTAGCCGGTCGGAAAAAAGAGTTTGTAGATAAATTTCCGCGCCTGTTAACAGGGCATTGTCCGATTCATATATATACACCGGCAGACCCGAAGGTGCGTGTATCTCTCCCGTTGGTCGAAGGAATATGAAATTATCGATGCTGTTCATAAAACCTGCTGCCTCTATCTGCAACGAGCGAGTGGAGATTTTTGCAAACAGATCAAGCCCGTGACCGAGTTCATTTTTCAGTACGGGATCACCGATCTCAAATTTCCCGGTACCGAGATGCGGTGCATCCGAGAACAACTCCTCGACGGTCGGCGTCCGGTGAGCGCGTGCAAATTGGAATCCCATTTCAAGCGATTGAAGGGGGCGATAATTTAATCCCGCCGATCCCGAAATGGTTGTCGATGTGCGGCTCATATACGCATCCGGAAATTGTTCGTTCGCTATTGAAGATATCGAATATCCTTCCAGTCGTCCGCCGAATTGCAGTCTTAAATTGTTCAGCAACGGCAATTCTTCATAGACAAACATTGCAAAGACAGTGGAACGGGCATCGGGAGTGAGCGCCTCTTCACCGCCGACATCGAGCGAGCGATAGAGGATATTGACGCCGATTGCCCCTTCTGAAAGCAGACCGGCTTTTCCGTGCCGTGCTGTGATCGTTGAACTGATAGTCGACTGTGTAAAATCAAGTTCGATCTCCTCATCGGCGGTACCGTCATCCTCCCGCTCGATTTCGATTTCCTTATGCGAATAGAGCGCACTGTTCATGCGAAATTCAAAATCTTTAAAGAAACCTGAAAGCTCGCGGTGTAGTCGTCCATGGAGAGATATTCTATCCATACGAATCTCGACGGCTTCATCCGGATCGTCTATCGCTTCGGGTAATCCATACGTTTTATCCAGAAAATTAATGGTTAAACCGCCGTTGGACCTATCATTACCGTAGCCGATACCGGCTCCCCCTGTAAAGTTTCTAATGAACGTGTCCGGAAGTACCCCCTCCGGTGTTCTGATGTCACCGGCCGAACGATATGATATTCTGCCTGTCGTTACCCAATGCGAAGTACCGTACATGATTCTCCCGAATCCAGCAGCGGCATTATTCATAGAAGCACCCTGCAAAGCCAGCGTTCCGGAAGCACCGCGCGACCAGTACCGGGGGATATCTTCATTAAATATGTTGACAACACCACCGAGCGCGCTCGATCCGTAGAGCAAACTTGCGGGTCCGCGGACGACTTCGATCTTATCAGCCGCAAGTGGATCCATGGCGATGGCATGATCGGCGGCAGTTTCGGCAAGATCGCCCATGCGCTCACCGTTTTGAAGAACGAGCACGCGGTCGCCGTCAAGTCCTCGAATAACGGGACGGGCAGGAGCGGAGCCGAACGAACGCATTGCAAGACCGGGCGTACCGTCGAGCATTTCGCCGATAGAGGTTGCCGCACGTCGTTGTAATGATTCACCACTCAACGATTGAGCTGGTTGATAACCAACCGGGCTTCCAAGGGGAGACGAAGTAACGATAACCTCATCAATTTCAAACGCACTCTCCTCCATCTCTATCGCGATAAATTCAGCAACGGCTGGTAGGGTTACTTCTTTTTTAACGATTGAAAACCCGACATACTGAACCCGTAAGGTATATGTGCCATCCGGTACCCGCTCTAATCTGAAATAGCCATTCCGGTCGGAGGCAGTACCCCGGTTATTCTCCATAATAACTACATTCGCACCGATAAGGGGTTCACCGGTACGGCTGTTAATCACTTTCCCTTCAATGACGTTCGCCTCAAGGGGTACTATAAATAAAAATAATGTAATACAAATGGAATAAGAAATCAGCCAATATGTATGCAAAGCAAATCGCTCCCAATATTATTTTATATACCTATATTAAATATTATAAATGCATAATTAATATTTTAGACACACCTAATTTTTAAATGTAAAAAATGAGTGTATCAATGTCAAGTATATTGGATAATGAGCTTACCTTCCTGCTTATCTACAATTCCGGAAAATTCCCTGAAACTCCATAGAATGGGATAGAATCTTAAAATTAGTCATTCGCTCAACCTCATCAAGGAGACAGATATCGATATCTTCAAGTTTACCGCATTCGACACACAGTACGTAGTGATTATGCTGATCCTCACCAACAAGTGCATATCTTTGATATCCTTCTCCGAGCGATACCTCCCGCACGATTCCGAGTTCCTGGTTTTAATATATTAGAGATATTAAGAATTAGCAATGACTGATATAAACGGGACTCTCGAAAACGGCTATTACACATTTCCTCTGCAGGAGGTGCTCAATCAAAAACTCGTATAAACTCGGCAAAAGAAAAAAACATACTCTTAATGATGTGCGATATGTGTGCACTTGAACGTGAACTCGCTGAAGGTGAACCTCGCTGGTGTGACACCGATGGAAAGGGACGAACGAAACCTGCGGAGTGCAGGGTAAAGAATGTTGTCAATGGAGTTCAGATGGGGTGTTTTCCGGATCTGTATTAAGCCCTCGCCGGTAATATACCTGATCAGATCATAACCCTGTAGTTGAACTTCGACCTATTGAAATGATATGTACTGTTTTGTATATTTCAATACTATTCTTTCTTAACTTCAGGAACAGTCACATTGTTTACACTCGATATTGCAATCATTCTCGGAACGCTGTTTGTAGCTTTTATCCTTTTCCTTACCGAGAAACTGCGTGTCGATATGGTGGCGATCCTGATCATCCTTATATTAATTTTTTCCCAGATACTTACTATTGAAGAAGCATTCGCAGGGTTCAGTCATCCGATCGTAATCGCTGTCGGGGCATTGTTTATTATCAGTGGCGGATTATATCAAACCGGTGTCGCGACGATACTCGGCCAATATATAGCCCGGCTCGGCGGCAAATCGGAAGCCGGTATGATTGCAAGCATTATGATTGTTGGCGCATTACTTTCATCGGTTATAAACAATGTTGCAGCCACGGCGATCATGCTGCCGGGGGTGATGGTGATCGCTTTGAAATCAAACCGTTCACCCTCACGATTATTGATACCTCTTGCCTATGCGACCATATTGGGTGGTATGCTTACCCTCGTCGGTACTCATCCGAACATTATCGTCAGCCAGATGCTAGAGGACGCCGTCGGCAGATCCCTTCACTTTTTTGATTTTACACTCATCGGATTAACATTAGTGGTACTCGGCATCTTATATATGATCTTTATCGGAAGACATTCTTTACCCGACAAACCACTCGACGAGAAGATGCGTCAATCAACCACACCCGAAACACTTCCGTCCATTTACCGTCTTGAAGAACGGCTATACGAGCTCCGCGTCTCGAAAGGAAGCAAACTTGTCGGGAAAACACTTGCAGAAAGCGAGCTTGGAACCAATTACGGCGTTAATGTGCTCGGTATTATGCGTGCCCGCATCCGGCGACTGGCGCCGAAACGTGACGATCAAATAAAAGCTGATGACCGGTTAGTTATTCAGGGGCGCGAAGATGATATCAAAAAATTAATTGCCGATTACGGTATACAGATTCGAAGAAAAGGAAAAGTACAGCAGGAAGATATTCTCTCATCTGAAATCGGTATTGCAGAGATCACGCTTCCACCCCGCTCGGATTATATCGGTAAAACACTTGCCGATGTTATGCTTCGTGAAAAATACGGACTTACCGTAATTGCAATTTGGCGAAACGGACGGCCGATCAGGGCGCATCTCGGCGAAGTGACGCTCGAATTTGGCGATGCCTTGCTGGTACGAGGACCGTGGGAAAAGATACAATTACTTAAACGGACAGACGAGTTTATTGTACTCTCAGGGGTGAACGAGGATGAAGAGCCCAAACACCGCGAACGCGTATGGTTGTCACTTACTATCATGGGAGTCATGCTGATAACCGTTATCACGCGAGTATTGCCGCTTCCACTCGCAGCGCTTACTGCCGCATCATTAATGATCCTGACAAAGTGCCTGACATTAGCAGACGCATACCGTTCCATTGAATGGAGAATGATCATTCTTATAGCCGGATTCATTCCGCTCGGCAACGCGATGATGCAGACAGGAACTATTGATCTGTTCGTTACAACGGTACTGG
>SKXH01000044.1 GCA_007128495.1 Bacteroidota bacterium | reverse complement strand
TTTTCCGGGTCGCGTTTCATATAGAACGCTTTAACCTGCGCCGGATAACGATGTACCATCACCGGTTTATCAAACTGTTCCGAGATAACCGTCTCATCGGTACCGCCGAGGTCACCACCCCATTCAAAATCAATGCCTTTCTTGCGGAGAATATCTACCGCTTCATCATATGATATTCTCGGCATAGGTTTTTTTACTTTTTCTAAATACGAAGTATCCCGCTCTAAAGTTTCAAGTTCGGCAGCTTTTTCTTTCAGTGTTGAAGAGACAACATATTCGAGAAAATCCTCGGCAAGGTCCATATTATCGTTGAGATCGTTGAATGCGACCTCCGGTTCGACCATCCAGAATTCAGTCAAATGCCGGCGGGTTTTCGATTTTTCTGCTCGAAAGGTCGGACCAAAGCAATAGACCTTTCCGTGTGCCATTGCTGCCGCCTCACCGTATAATTGCCCGCTTTGTGTAAGAAATGCCTTACCGAGGTCGAAGTACTCTGTTTCGAACAAGGTTGTGGTTCCTTCAACCGCATTCGGTGTGAGGATGGGTGAATCGATGAGCACAAATCCGTTTGAATCGAAATAATCGCGAATTGCCTTGATAATATGATGCCGGACCCGCATGATCGCATGCTGCCGGGTAGACCGCAGCCAGAGATGACGGCGATCCATTAAGAACTCGACACCATGTTCTTTCGGCGTTATCGGATAATCCACCGCAATGTGAATGATCGAGATATCTTTTACTTCGAGTTCGTATCCTCCCGGTGACCGCGGTTCTTCTTTGACGGTGCCGGTCACTGTCAAAGACGATTCCTGGGTAAGCTCGCCGAATTTCTCAAATACATCCTCCGGCAATGCAGCTTTTACCATCACACATTGTAAAAATCCGGTGCCGTCGCGTACGATGATAAACTTTATCTTACCGCTCGATCTTTTATTATATACCCAGCCGTGAATGGTAACATCATTACCTACATGTTTTCCAAGGTCTTCTATATACGTTCTGGCCATTATCCTCTCATTTTATTTGATTAAACAAATACAAAACATTTTTGATTATGAATACGTGATGATCACGCATATATATCATACATAATAGAATAGGTGAGCAATACCGTCAGTTCGGAAATTTTTTCCATTTCATCGCCGGGCCGAATTTTCAATTTATATGTCCGGCACACTCCTTCAATTTGAGAAAGATGCTTTCTCAGCTTTTCCCTGTTTGCATAATAAATCCATTGACACACTTTCTCTTCGATTAACGGTGCATATTTATGAATGAACTTCCACGCATCCCGGTACGAATTGGTGCGCCTGCCATTATAAGAAAAAATCTGCTTTATATCGCCCACATGTCCGTACAGATCGTTGTTATCGATTTGCGATACAAGATTTAATTTATAAAACTCCGCGACGGTCATACGAACTGTTTCGACCGGTTCATCGCGGTCGGTTTTTGTAACCGGCGGATCGAGCCGTGCAATCTCACGCATTATCGTATCGACAAACGCCAGCTTTCGGATCGCAGGTGTTTTGGAATATTTAGTTCTCCAGTTCGAACGCGGTTTCAACCATACTGCAAATGTTTCGGCCCAATCTTCATCGGGATGCTTTTGTGCATAGTGGTCGGGAAGGTGACGTACATGGCGTTTGCTCCAGGGATTATAAATATAGTAATCGCGGTATACTCTTTTCATATTTCCGAAGAGCCGGCCCCATTCACGGTCACGGTATATTCGATATGCATATAATATTGCGTGACCGATCTCGTGACGCAATCCCATTAATATCTCACTCTCGTTTTCCACCCCGCCGAGATTCAGCTCGTCTTCTATTTCACGCAGCACTTTGCTGCCAAACCAGAATGGCAATTCAATCGATATGCTTCCGTCAACACATCCCCATCCCGTGCCGTAATAATACTCCGGTCGGAATTTTATCCCTTTATTGCGAAGTTCCGATGCAACCTTCCGCATCAGCTTGAGCATCATCCCGTCGAATTTCAACTCAAGATCGCAAATACGTGATTCAAGAATTTTATATTTTTCAACCTCTTGAAGCAACCGCCTGGTCATATAGCTCTTACATTATAAAAATATTAATTTTTCCGTTCTTCTGTATCGTCTTTTATTTCTTCATATTTCGCATCTTCGATATCATCAAGGTTGACATTTCTGCCGCTGCGGACATTATGGTTACCGTCTTTGGTATGCCGGTGTTTTGCATTAAGGTTCATAAAGAAATCGCGCAGCGATGCCTTTACCAAACGGTACAGAACATACACCAGGGCAAGTATAATAAGATATCTTAGTAATGGCATATCATTTCGTTTCCTTCTTTTTCGTTCCCTTCTTTAAAGGATTGTAGTACTCAACCGGAGATCTGTTTTGGCGAGTAATTTCCTTCAGTAGTTCCGAGAAATCCTCGCTTCGGTTAACAAAATCAATCTCGGTCGCATTGACGATCAGCAACGGCGCCTGACGATACCTGAAAAAGAAATAATTGTAAGCTTCATTCAGGTCTGTAAGATACTCGGCAGTAATATGTTTTTCATATGATCTGCCTCGTTTTTTAATATTTTCCAGAAGCCGGTCGGTGCTCGACTGCAGATAAATAACCAGATCCGGTGTCAGGATATTTCTTTCAATTGCGTTGACCACCGTTTCGTACAATTTCAGCTCGTCGTCCTGTAAATTAAGGTATGCAAAGATTTTATCTTTTTCAAAGATATAATCCGTTATCAGGATACTGTGGAAGAGATCCGCCTGAAATAATTCCTGCTGTTGCTTGTATCTGCTGAGTAAAAATGACATCTGCGTCTGAAAGGCATAATGCTCCGGGTCCTCATAAAACCGCTCAAGGAACGGATTTTCCTCAAACCGCTCAAGTACAACCCTGGCGCCGAAATAATCGCCGAGCATTGAGGCCAGACTTGTTTTTCCCACACCGATCACACCTTCAACGGCTATATACCGTATATCCCCGCCAAACTGATGGGTTTGTGGCTGCTGTGGCTTTTTTTTCTGCTGTTCTGCCAATTCTCTTACCTGCGTATAGTTTTCCTGAGTGCCGCCGGCATTACAATCGTTTTACCCAATGCGTTTTCGGACACTCTTCAAGTAGTTTTTTTATTTTTTTCTTCTTTACGGGATGAACCAGATCCCCGGCTATTTCGGCGAGCGGTTCAAGCATAAAGCGACGGTTATGTACTTCGGGGTGCGGCACTACCAGATCTTCTCTGGTAATAATATCGTCATCAAAAAACAAAATATCCATATCAAGCACCCGCGATTTCTTCCTTTGAGCATCGGTCCGGCCTGCATCTTTTTCGATACGTTGTAAATGATCGAGCAATGCATCTACAGTAATTGAAGTATGAAACTTCACAACCATATTTAAAAACGGGGTTCGGTCTTGCACCCCAACCGGCTCGGTGGCATATAATCCTGAAAAGGCGCCGATGCCGGAGTCTTTTATTCTGCTTAAGCGTTTAATTCCGTATGATATAAAAATCTGACGGTCTCCGAGATTGGAGCCCATACCAATAAACGCAACATGGTTGTGATCTAAATTTAATTTAGGCCTTGGCACGTTTTACCTCAACCTCAACTGCATCAATAACACCTCGAACGGGAGGATTATTTTTACGGACACGCACACCCACCTGTTTCACAAGCTGAAAATTGTCAAGTATACCGTCTGCAATTTTATAGCCGAGCGCTTCTACAAGAAAATACTTCTTTCCCTCCACAAGTTCCTTTATGACCGCATACACCTGTTCATAATCGACAGTACGCTCAAGGTCGTCGTTATGGGCGGCATCACTGAAATCACAATGCAAATCAATATCTACCTCGAACCTTCCGCCAAGATTTTGTTCATCCTTAAAAGCTCCGTGATAGGCGTAAAAAACTGCATTCTTAATACGAATTATATTTGTGTCGGGCATGTATTAATGTGCTTCGCTCGTTGAAAATATTTTCATATATGAAAATCTTTGAAAAGATATAAAATGATTGGCGTATTGTCAAATAACCACGCTATTCGGTTTCCGGTTCAAATCCAGGGGCCGGCTCAACACCGGGTATTTCAAATATGCCGAAATCAACCAGAACATTCGCAATACCGTTGACCACAAACTGTACCGATATCACCGCAAGGATCAAACCAAAAACTTTTGTAATAATTTGCTTTCCCGCATCGCCGAGATATTGTACAATGACTTTTGAATAGATCATCGAGTAATAGCAGGTCACCGTTGTTATGAGCACGGCAATGAATACCAACAGGGTGTGATAGATGGTCGGGGCTTCACTCGTGAGTATCATAACGGTAGCAATAGAACCCGGACCGCTGATAAACGGGATCGCAATCGGAATAACCGAGATGTCGTCTGCAATATCCCCTTCTGGTTTTTTTTGTTTATCACTTTCTCCGCCATCCCGTTTGCTTATCATTCCCATTGCAATACCGAATAAAATGATACCTCCGGCTATACGGAATGCAGCAAGCGTTATACCAAAGAGTTGAAATATCAAACCACCGAGTAGAGCAAAAATAAAAAATAAACCGGTCGATATTTTCGTTGCACGCATCGCGATCTCTTGCTTTCGTTTTTCGCTCATACGTGCCGTTAACGACATAAAAGCAAACGCCGTCGTGAGCGGGTTAACGATGACAAATATCCCTGCGATAGTGATTAAAAGATAGGTAACGGTCATTTTTATCAATTCAACAATATCCATAGTAATCACCTAATTTGATAATGGTTGGGATATATCTTAATTTATAGTTGTCATTATCTATAAAAAAATAATGTAAAAAGCAAACTGAGGAAGGTGGCTATGGAACAGAAGCAATTACCGATTCCAAAGCATTATAAAAGTGAGAATGTAGGAAGTGTTTGGAAAGTAAATTACGAGGAAAGATTAAAAGATGCGAAGGAATGGAGTATGACACATTCTATTAGCCCGTCCTCCGAAGACCGGTACAAAATATGCCTGATAGTGATAGATGTCCAAAACACATTCTGCACTCCCGAATTCGAGCTCTATGTCGGCGGCAGAAGCGGAACAGGTGCAGTCGATGACAACAAGCGGCTGTGCGAATTCATCTATCGAAATCTACCGAACATCACAAACATTACCGCAACACTCGACACGCATCACCCAATACAGGTATTTCATTCCCTCTTTTTAGTCGATGATAATGGCAATCATCCGGATCCGTTTACCCTTGTTTCGGCTGACGACATTAAACAGGGTAAATGGAAGTTCAACACAGGAGTCGCGCAGGAACTCGGGATCGAGAAAGAATACGGTCAACGCCTGCTGGAACATTACACCGGTGAACTGAAAAAGCGTGAGAAATTCGATCTCACTGTATGGCCGTACCACTCTATGCTTGGAGGTATCGGCCACGCCCTCGTCTCGTCGGTCGAAGAAGCGATATTCTTCCATTCGGTCGCGCGCTACGCACAACCCGATATAATAATAAAAGGACGTCATCCGCTTACAGAGCATTATTCAGCGTTAGGACCGGAAATCGACACCGACCACAAAGGCAATAAACTTGTCGAGAAAGATGATACAATAATACGAAAAGTACGGGAATACGATGCTGTCGTCATTGCGGGTGAAGCCAAAAGTCACTGTGTAGCATGGACGGTGGACGATCTGATGCAGGACTTGGAAAAAAGAGACCCCTCATTATTGTCAAAAATATATTTGCTCGAAGACTGTACTTCACCGGTGGTTATCCCCGATGTAATCGACTACACCGATGCAGCAAACAAGATATTCGACACCTTTGCCGAAGCCGGTATGCGGATCGTTCGTTCCACCGATCCAATTGATAAATGGCCGGGAATAGCAAAACAGGTTTCTGAATAACGAAAATAGTTCAACAATAAACAGACGGTTTGTATCAAAAAAAGGGTTCT
>SKXH01000186.1 GCA_007128495.1 Bacteroidota bacterium | reverse complement strand
GTGTCGATATACCGTGTCGGTGCCGATTACGGTAGCGGAAATTACATTACCAGTCCGGTAACCAACGCCGATGGCGAATGGAGCGACACCATAACCATCGAGCAAAGTGTTAATCTACGACTCGTCTATTCGCATTCGGGATATCTGGACCTTATCGGTACGACGTTTTTAAGTATCGCTCCGCCCGATACCCTGGATACAGGGATCACCTCAATTCCACCGTCAGACATCGAAGATGAATATCGTGTTGTGTTAACGTGGGGAAGCTCCCCATCAGATCTTGATGCACATCTAACAGGCCCGAAGGGAGACGGTAATCGATTTCACGTTTACTGGAACAATAAAATTGGGCAGAGTACCGACGGTGAAACGATCGCACGTCTGATAAGCGACCGCCGGGGCGGATTTGGCCCTGAAAGTATTGCAATTAAAAAACTTATTTCGGGAACTTACCGGTTCAGTGTCCATAATTACTCGGCGAATGAAGCGGAAGGAGATTCGTCGCTTGCGGTACAGTCGAATGCGAAGGTTCGTGTTTTTTCTGAAGACGGGCTTGCTTATGAATTCGATATAGCCGGTGATGATGCCCCGGAAGTTAAAGTGGGCAATACCTGGCGGGTATTTGAAATAGACGGGGAAACCGGCGCAGTAACGTTCGTCAACGAAATGTTCGACGGCATTGGTTTTAATGATAATGAAGTATTTCGATTTGACGAGCAAAAACCCGAAAGAGTAACGATACCGTTGAAAAGGTATGATTAATCAACTGATTGACGATTTTACCGGGTCGATAAAAGCAAAGGAAATAAAAAAGATCATCGGTGATCTACGAAGCCATTACCCGGGTTTGGTTTTTTCGAATCCATATAACAGAGAACTGCAGAAATATCTTGTATCCGTTAATCCGGATGAGCTATTTCAACCCGAACCTGTTAAAGATCATAACTGTGCGCAAGCGGTAATAAGCGGCCTGCTGATCTGGAATGACTGCGAAGATGAAGCGCACAAATTAGCACAGAACACTCCCACAGCCGAAGGTAGTTATTTTCACGCCATCATCCATCGCCGTGAGCCAGATATATGGAATTCAAACTACTGGTTCCGTAAGACGGGAGAACATCCGGTTTTTTCTCTTGTGTACGATTATGTTACCCAGTATGAACCGGACAATATTAAAAAGGAGCTTTTGACAACGAATGGTTGGAATCCCGAATCATTCAACCAATTAGTTGAAAAAGCCCAAAATTCCGGAAATGCCGCCGACTCAGATTTGGTGAACATCCAGCATGCTGAACTCCTTTTTCTCATCGCCCATTCTTACCGCCATACGATCGGTTCCTAACCAACATATCCATAGTCACTAAAAACAACCATTTATATCGGCAATTTTCATTGATTTCAGGCCGATTTTTTATTATATTTAAGTTTTATGAAATTAAAAAAATGTGTAAAATTACTCAATTTTGGAACATTTTAATCTCCCGGTATCCGCCTTTGATTCGGTCATCGTACCTATCAATTATCAACCTCGTTCCCGTGGTAGTTCTCTACGCGATTTCGGTTTGTATCAATATGCCCGCTGCGAAAGCAGATACAGGATTTCTTACAGGCGGATTTCAAACCGCTACCGGTCGGGATGCCGGTATCTTTACCGAAGGTCCATCCCGTCATAAAATTGATCTTTCCGGAACCTGGCAAGTTTCAGTCGATGGTGGTGATTACGAGCCGATAGAAGTGCCCAGCGCCTACGATGGTGTTGCCACGCTGAATTACGAACGTGTATTTACGATCCCCGCCGCTTTACTCGAAGATGCATCTTTTGAATTTGTCGCCTATGGAATAAATTATACGTCGGAAATTTTCATTAACGGAACTCCAATCGGAAGCCATAGCGGGGGACATACAAGTTTTACCTTACCGGTTTCAACAAACATTTTACGTGAAGGTGAAAACGTCATCCGGGTTACCTCGAACAATTTTCTAAGATCCCGCGATACGCTGCCGATCAAAACGCAAATGTGGACTCCCAAAAATTATGGCGGTATTTTTCGTGATATATATATATTGCAAAAACCCGCTACCTCAATATATGATAGACAGATACATACGAATTTTCTTGATGGATATACCGTTGCTGAAATGGATGTCGTTGTTTCGATTCGCAGATCGGATTATATACCGGTAGAGACCGAGAGAGACCAAGAGAGCATCGCAGAGGATTCATATCATGTTGAAGTTGAAGTTATCGACCGGATGCGGGGTACAATGCTTGCACAAAGCCAACGGGTTCTTATTGATTTTGAGAATAGACGTACGATTGATGACACCGTAAGAGTTGTTGCACGTAATCCCCGCCTATGGAGTCCGGATCAGCCCGACCTGTATACTGTATCGATTGTGTTATACAAAAATGGTGTTGAATATGACAGGAAGAATGTGATTTACGGTTTCCGGGATATACAAATCCGCGATGGTTCTATATATTTGAATGACGAACCCTTCCGCGCGCGGGGAATAGTGTATCATGAATATCATGCCGAAAGTGGAAGCGCGATGAGTTACGAGCAACTTGAACGGGACGTGGCATTGATGAGTATCGCGAATATTAATTTTGTGCGTGTCGCGTTCCATCCGCCGCATCCGTATCTGCTGAACTTATTCGATCGCTACGGTATTATGTGCATGATCGAGAAACCAGCGGTTAATATTCCCGGTTCATTATTAAAAAATTTATCGTTTCGTGAATTGGCGCACGTATATCTTGAGTCTATGATAACGCGGGACAGGCATCATCCGTCGGTTTTCGCCTGGGGGCTCGGGGATAATCTTGAAATGCCGCACAGGGAAACAGTTAATTATGTGCAGGATATGCTCGATATTGTACGCGGTATGGATGGTCGCCCGGTGTATGCGGCTTCTCAATTTCCGGCGAATGATCTTGCGACCGAATATCTTGACCTTGCAGTTTTAAATATACCGCCGGGATTGCGGGAGGGTGTTCAGGAATCGATTTTACATTGGAAGGAACAACATCCTGATAAACCGCTGTTAATAGGTAAACTCGGCTACTATGTAGAACCCGGTAATACACGCGGATATAACGATCCTGCATCATATAATGCCCAGGCACGATATTTATTGCAAATGATGCCGATGCTGCGTGAGTTCAATATTGACGGAGTACTTATTAATTCGTTTACCGACTGGCGCGCGCAACGACCGACAACGGTGATTCCCGGTAACGAGTTGTACTTGCATACAAGCGGCATCCTCGGTTCCGATAGGCAGCAGCGCAAAGGATTTGAAGTCGTTCGGGCATTATATCGCGGTGAACAAACGCCGGCGCTTACTGCCGGCGAAATGCCCGGCCGAACTCCCTTTGAGTATATAATCGGCGGATTTCTTGTCCTGCTCGGGTTTGCGTATCTTATAAATTCAAGCCGGCGATTTAGGGAAAATGTCAACAGATCGCTGCTTCGCCCTTATAATTTTTATGCCGATGTCCGTGATCAGCGGGTTCTTTCAGGATTTCATACGGTAAATCTGGCGTTGTTGATATCATTAACGATGGGAATGATTTTTGCCAGTTTTATACAACATTACGGCAATAACCAGATCGTAGATTATGTTTTTACACACTTTTTGATTGCCGATGATGTTAAGGCATTCCTGGCAAATACTGTGCAAGAGACCTGGCAAATTATCGTTTTGATAGCGGCTCTATACCTTGTGTTATTGCTGCTTGCATCACTGGCTGTTCAGTTTTTTTCTCTTTTTGTTAAAACGCGAGTCTTGTTGTCACACTCATTTGTTGTTACCTGTTGGTCGACATTACCGCTTGTTGCGTTTATCCCGCTTTCGATGATATTGTATAACGTACTCGAAACGGAGTTTTATGTTCTTCCTATGCTAACAATAATCGGACTTCTGTTGTTGTGGGTTTTGTTCCGGTTTTTTAAAGGTGTTTCGATCATTTACGATGTACTCCCGGTTCGGGTGTACGTACTCGGTATCTTAATATTAGTAGCGATTAACGGTATTATGCTGCTTGTAAGTGAGTATTTACAGGCAACGTTCTCATATATCAGTTTTTTCATACATATGTTTGAAGGATTCCGGTTCTAAGGGTATTATGTATCTATCAAAACTTGATATATTCGGTTTTAAATCTTTTCCACACAAGGTGGGGATTACCTTCGATTCGGGGATGACTGCGATCGTCGGTCCCAACGGTTGCGGTAAAACCAACATAGTCGATGCCATCCGCTGGGTACTGGGTGAACAAAAAACCAGTACGCTCCGGAGCGATAAGATGGAAGATGTGATCTTTAATGGTACCGAGCGTCGAAAACCGCTGAGTATGGCCGAAGTACAATTAACTATCGAGAATTCAAAAGGTATTCTGCCGTCTGAGTATTCTGAAGTTGCCATTGGGCGCAGATTATACCGATCAGGAGAAAGTGAATATGTTCTGAACGGAACTGTCTGCCGTCTGAAAGATATTATCGATCTCTTCATGGATACGGGAATGGGGGCGAATGCGTATTCAGTTATTGAGCTAAAAATGGTCGAGACCATACTAAGCGATAAAGCCGATGAACGGCGACGGTTATTTGAAGAAGCCGCCGGTGTTACACGCTACAAGCACCGCCGTAAAGAAGCATATCGCCGGCTTGAACATGTGCAGTCTGATCTTATGCGGGTGAATGATATAGTTAAAGAGGTACAGAAAACCGTCACCTCACTTGAACGGCAGGCGAAAAAAGCAGAAGAACACAAACAGCTTTCGGGTGAATTGAGAAAGCTTGAGATTGAACTTATCGAGCGTGAATATGCATCCGCCGTAGCCCGGCATTCTTCGCTCGATGAAAAATTAAAAGTAGCACTCGACGATAAAAATCGTATCGATGAGGAGTTAAAGCGGCGGGAAGCATTACTCGAAGTGTTGCGTGATGAAATGGGCGGTATCGAATCCGGCCTGAATGCCACGCTCAAAGAATACAATTCGATGCGCGATACAATACATAAAACCGACGAGCAGCGTATCATTGCGGCTGAACGAATAAAAACATTAAGCGAAAATATCAAACGATATGAACAGGAAAAGATCGGCGCATACAATCAAATTCACCGGCTCGATGAATCGAAATCCAAACACCGGATTCAGATCGAGAAGATTGAAGGTGAAATAGAAACGGTAGATGCCGAGTTGACCGGAAAGCAGCAAGATCTGAAAGAGTTTGAGGATACACTCAACCAAAAGAAAAAAAATCTCCGTGCTGAACAGGACGGTGTTGTAGAGATAGTTCGCAGTATCGGCGAGAGCCGGCGGGAGCAGGAGCGCAGTAAAGCGCGAATAGATAATTTAAAAGGTCGCATCGAGCGTGCCGAGGAAGAAAATACGCATTACAAGAACGAAATTGAGGAAATAAATAAGAAGATAGAATCCGTTTCCGACGAACATAAAAAATATCGTGAAGAATTCGTCGAGGCGGAGATTAAACTGTACCGGACGGAGAACCGGCGGCGTGAAGTGCTGCAAGAACTTGATAATCTGCGATCCGGATTATTTGAGACGAAAGGTTCGATCGAACGTGCACAAACTCGACTTCAATTTCTAAAAGGATTGATCGAGTCGCACGACGGCATGACCGAGGGAGCCCAATACCTCTTGCAAAATCGAAGATGGATTACTTCTACGAATGAGGTAACAACCCTCGGTGAAATGATTCGTGCCGACTCACACTACCGCGTGGCATTGGAAGCGGCGCTTGGTGAGGCAGCGGGTTTTATTGTCCTTGAATCATCTGAAGATGCCGGCAGTGCTATTGAGGTGCTTAAACGTGATGGTAAAGGGAAGGCAACCTTTATATGTCTCGATCGTATTGATAACAGTGAATATCAATCTACCGGTCATCACCCGACTATACCCGATAATCAGGTATCACGGGCCGCGGATGTGGTGGAGGTGCCCGCACAACTTCGTCCTTTGATGAAGCTGCTGCTGGATGGAGTCCTGATCGTCGGTTCACTTGATGAAGGCAGGGAGTTGCTCGGTCATCCGGGAGTACGCGAGTGTGTAACGCTCGATGGCGAGAAAATTTCATCGAAAGGGATCTTGCGGGGCGGAAGCGCCCGCTCGGATGAAGGACGGTCGATTAACAAACGTCAGCAGATAGAGGAGCTGAACCGCGATCTTGCATCGTTTGATGAAACACGGGAACAACTTGAAAACGAGATACAAAAAAAGAATGAAGAATTTCAGATATTCGATATTAAGGCCGAGACCGAAAAAGTCAAAACACTTGAGAAGAAGATCACCTCGATAGAAATTCGCATTGCGCAGTTACAGTTTGAAAAAAAACGTGCCGAAGAAGCGGTCGAACGAAATAATACCGAATCACAACGGCTTCAATCCGAGATAGATGAACTGCAGAAAACACTGCAAGGATATCAACCGGAACTTGAGGAACTGGAACGAAAACGATCCGAGACCGAACATCGTGTCGGTATGATGTCGGAAGAAGTGGAGTATCTTGAAAAAGAGCGAAATCAGCGTGCAAGCGTTGTGAACGAGGTCTCGATGAGGAAACTCGATAAAGTAAATGCACGCAGCAAGTTCGAGCGGGAAATTGAATTTGCCGATTCTAAGATAACGGAATTAAATGAGCTCATCGAAAAGCGGACCAACGAAATAGCCGCTGCTGAAGACGAACGAAAGAACGAGAGGCAAAAGATTGCCGATGCAGAACATGAACTTGAGCATATGAGAGACGATCTCAACGCGATAGAATCACGGCGGGAGGAAATTGAAAAAGAGCACCAGGAAAAACGTAAAGAAGTGCAAAAAATTACCGATGCGATACGGGACGACCGGCGTGTGCGGGATGATTCGGTATCGGTTACACACGAGCTGGAAATGAAATTGAATGAACTCAAACTCAAGCTCGAATCTATGGAACAGCGCGCTACCGAAGAGCTCGAGTTTACGCTTGAATTAAAATCATTCCCGGAGGCCGATTCGTTCGATGTAGCTGAGGCGCGTGAGAAGATCAACGAAATTAAAACCCGTTTACGGAAACTCGGTAGTGTCAACTTCGCCGCCTTTGAGGAATATGAAAACGAATTGGAGCGGTTGAAATTTCTTAAAAGCCAGAGCGAAGACCTGCATCAATCAGAAAAGACCCTGATCGAAACCATTGATGAGATAAATACTACTGCACAGGAGAAATTCCTCGAAACGTTCAAGTTGATTCGTGAGAACTTTATTAAAACATTTAAAAGTTTATTCGACGAAGGTGATGAATGCGATCTTCGGATCGTCGATCCGAACACCGAATCGGAGGTATCTCCCAAAAATATAGATTTGCTCGAGGCGAAAATTGAAATAATCGCCAAGCCGCGCGGAAAACGACCGACATCGATCTCGTTGCTTTCGGGCGGTGAGAAAACATTAACAGCGATCGCACTGCTGTTCGCGATTTATCTGGTTAAACCGAGTCCGTTTTGTATCCTCGATGAAGTCGATGCACCGCTTGACGATTCGAACATCGACCGGTTTACCAATATGCTTGATCAGTTCAGCGACAACACCCAGTTTATTGTTGTAACACATAATAAGCGTACGATGGAAGCTGCTGCTGCCCTGTATGGCGTTACGATGGAAGAGAGCGGTGTCTCGAAGCTGGTTTCGGTACGGTTTAATGATCCCTCGGTCGCGGTGAATTGATGATACGTTCTTTGAAAATATTTTGTGATTTCGACGGTACCGTTTGCAGGAGCGATGTCCGGGCACTTCTGTTTCGAACGTTCGGCGGTGAAGCCGCACGCCAGGCCGTTGCATTGTACCTTAAAGATGAGATCGGCGGCGATGAATGTATACGGCGTGAATGTGCGGATGTTTATGATCTTGATGTGGATACTTTTAACGCTTTCATTGATGAGCAGGAGCTTGATGCAGCTTTTCCGTCATTTGTTGAATTTTGCGAACGAAATAACATCGAGATAGAAATAATAAGTGATGGATTCGATTACTACATTAAAAGGATCTTGAGCAACTATAAGCTCGATCACATACCGGTATATGCAAATTCTCTGCGGATTGAAAACAATACGTTGATCCCGGAGTTTCCATATCTGAATCCGTATTGTAAGCGGGCTGCAAATTGCAAAGGTACTCACGTATTAAACAACGCCGGTGATGATCAACTGCGAATTATTGTGGGTGACGGGATATCGGACAGGTGTGCAGCAGATTACGCCGATGTGGTTTTTGCAAAACGAAAGCTAATACAATATTGCCGTGATGCAAATATAAGCTATTTTGAGTTTTCCGGGTTTAAAGATGTCCGGAGCAGAATAGAAGAATTATTACAACGAAAACGTCTCAATCCGCGGCATCGGGCTGAAATTCGACGACGCGAAGCGTTTCGTATCGAAGCAAATGTATAAAAAACATGAATAAAGCTGCAACAGAAGAAATTATGGTCGTGGCGGGTGAGGCGTCGGGCGACCTGCATGGAAGTAATCTTGTGAAGGAGATGAAAAAGGTACGGCCCGGTTTGTCGTTATTCGGTATCGGCGGGGAACGGATGCGCGACCAGGACGTTCATATCGTATATCATATTAACGAGCTCTCGTTCATGGGGTTCAGTGAGGTGATACGGAATATTTCCTTGATCCGTTCGGTTGAACGTACAATTAAGACGTTGCTCGATGCAAGGAAGCCGAGAGTGGTGGTATTGATAGATTTCCCCGGTATGAATTTGCGTATTGCACGGTACGCAAAAGAACGTAATATACCGGTTGTTTATTACATAGCGCCTCAGGTGTGGGCATGGGGTAAGCACCGGCTGAAAAAAATGCGAAAATATGTCGATCGCGCCCTGGTGATTTTACCATTTGAACAGAAGTATTTTAAAGATAGAGAGATTGATGCTGAGTTTGTCGGTCATCCGATTCTTGATCTGGTTGAGAAAACGAGTGAGCGATCGGTATTCTGCCAGTCTACGGGGCTCGATCCCGATAAAAAAATATTGGCACTTTTCCCGGGAAGCCGTGCCCGCGAGATAATCAATCACGCAGGGGTTATGACGCAAGCCGCTCTGCGCTTACGGGAAGAGCTTGGAGTACAACCGGTTATCGGTGTATCTCCGAATTTACCGACGGATTCTATCAGACCATTGCTGCCTGCAGGGAGCGAGGATATCCCGCTCTTGCAGGGAGAGACATACAATCTTATGCGGCATGCTGAAGTTGCGTATGTGAAATCAGGTACGGCAACGCTTGAAGCGGCATGTTTTAGATTACCTATGGTGGTGCTCTATAAAACATCTGCGTTCAATTATTTTGTCGGAAGGATGATCGTCAACCTGAATCACTTTTCACTGGTCAATATACTTGCTGATGAGGAAGTTGTTAAGGAACTCAGCCAGGGTGATGTTAATGTTCAGAAATTATACCGGTATGGTAAAGAACTTTTAGAAGATGACAAAAAACGGAATGTAATGAAGGACCGGCTTTCATCGATTAAATCAATGCTCGGGGAGCCGGGGGCTTCGCAGCGTGCTGCGACCCGGGTTCTTGAAATGGCCGGATTAAACAGTCGGTAATTATATCTGATTGTTATGGGATTTATAAAAAACCGGTTAGGTCCGTGGAAATTAAAAAGCTTAGGGTGGTCGATTACTTCGCTGGTCGGACTTACGGCTGCCACCTGGCGCGTCGAGTTTGTCGGCCGTGAGTACATCGACTCACTTACCGAAAAACGTAAGCCGTTTGTGCTTGTATTCTGGCATGGCGATATGTTGATGGGATGGTACTTTCATCGGTACCGCGGGTATAGCTCGCTTGTAAGTCGGAGTAGAGACGGAGATTTGTTGGCGGAAATTTTGAAACAATGGAAGTACAATGTCATTCGCGGCAGTAGTTCAAAAGGCGGCAAGGAAGCACGGCAGGAAATGGAAAATTTAGTTCGTGCAGGACATATGCTCGTGGTAACTCCCGACGGCCCCCGCGGCCCGAGATATGAAATGAAAATGGGCGCGTTACGAATTGCTCAAAAAACAGGAGTTCCTGTGATTGCAGTAACTTTTTCAGTTTCTAATGCGACACATATACGTAGCTGGGATAAATTTACCGTGCCGCTCCCGTTTTCGAAAATCATTGTACAATACCGTGCTCCTGAGATGATCGATCCCGATTTGAATGGTGATGCACTGGACGCATACCGGGAGGATTTTCAGGAAAAAATGAAACCGGGCATTGCTGGTGCATGATGCAAACAATACAAAGGTATTTTTTATATCCGTTCAATTTCGTATACGCTTGCATTTTATTTTTAAGGAATTTGTTCTTTGACATTAAAATTTTTCAATCAAAAAAGTTATCCGTGCCGGTAATATCGGTCGGTAATATAACGACGGGCGGTACCGGTAAAACGCCCGCTGTTGCGTATGTTGCAAATTTGCTGCAAAGTCGTGATTATAAGGTCGGTATTCTCAGCCGGGGATATAAACGGTCTTCAAGAGGATATCTGGTAATATCCGACGGTGCGAATATCAGGGAAAATGCCGATCGCGGTGGAGATGAACCGGTGATGCTTGCGCATAAAATTCCCGGTGCCGTTGTGGCGGTACACGAAAAGCGGTATCCCGGCGGTAAATCTATGATCCAGAATTACAGGGTCGATGTCATTGTTTTGGATGATGGATTTCAGCATCGTGCCTTACACCGGGATCTGGATATTGTTTTAATCGATGCATCGAGCCCTGAACACTTACGCGCTCATATACCGGTCGGCAGATTACGCGAAAGTTTGCGGTCATTGCGGCGAGCAGATATCGTTATTGCGACAAAATATAGCAATGATTTAATGTTGAAGTCGATTGAACAACTGGTACACCGGTATACGCCGGCACCGGTCATCGGCTCGGAAATTAAACTTGAAGATTTTTTTGATGTAATGCAGGAAGAAAGTGTTCCTGTACAAAATGTAGTACCCAAAACGGCGTATCTTTTCTCGGGTATAGCACAGCCGGAGGAATTTCACAGAACCGTGCATGATGCCGGCATATCAATAGCCGGTTTTCACCGGTTCCCGGATCATCATAGATTTACGGAAAATGATATTCATACTGTGCTGGATGAAGCGAAGCATTACAACGCTGATGTATTGTTGACCACCGAAAAAGATGCAATACGTTTACAACCATATAAACATTTGTTTAATGAAGCGCTTCCGCTTTATGCGGTTCGTATCTCATTTTCAATAGCAAATGATGATGGAAGCGTCCTTGAGAAATTTATACGGCGTACGATGAACAAACATAAAACGATCAAATACAATTAATTAGATGGAGGTTAGAAAACAATGGCGAAGAAAAAATACGTATATTATTTTGGCGATGAAAAGGCAGAAGGTGCCGGTGAGATGAAGGAATTGCTGGGAGGCAAGGGGGCAAATTTAATGGAGATGACGAACCTGAAACTACCCGTCCCCCCCGGATTCACAATCTCGACTGAAGTGTGCACATATTACTATGATAAAAAACGAACATACCCGCGCGGACTTGAGAAAGAAGTCAATGCAGCATTAAAGAAGGTCGAAAAATCGATGAAGATGAAATTCGGCGACCCGAAAAACCCGCTGCTCGTTTCAGTTCGCTCCGGAGCGCGTGCTTCGATGCCGGGAATGATGGATACGGTTTTGAATCTCGGCTTGAATGATGAAACCGTACAGGGCTTAATCGAAAAGACCGATAATCCCCGGTTTGCTTACGATTCATACCGCCGGTTTATTCATATGTACGGCGATGTAGTGATGGGGATGAAACCGGAAGATAAAAATGCTGCGGATCCATTCGAAGAAATACTCGATCGAAAAAAATGGACACACGGTCTGAAGAACGATGCAGAATTGACGACCGAGCATCTGAAAGAATTAGTGCAGGAATATAAGGATGAGATCAAACGGCGTACCGGCAAAGATTTCCCCGAAGATCCGATGGAGCAATTATGGGGTTCTATTGGCTCGGTATTCGATTCGTGGATGAATGAACGAGCCGTTGCGTACCGGCGGATGTACGGTATCCCGCAGTCGTGGGGAACGGCAGTCAACGTTCAGGCGATGGTATTCGGAAATATGGGCGAAGATAGCGGTACCGGCGTTGCGTTTACCCGCGATCCCGCTACCGGCGAGAAGCGTTTCTATGGTGAATTTCTGATGAACGCACAGGGTGAGGATGTCGTTGCCGGTGTACGGACACCGTTACCGATCGAGGAACTCGAAGCGATTGACCCGAAAGTATATAAACAACTGCTGCAGATACGCAGTAAGCTCGAGCGACACTACCGGGAGATGCAGGATGTAGAGTTTACGATACAGGAAGGAAAACTTTATATGCTGCAGACACGGGCGGGTAAACGAACCGGATTCGCCGCTATTAAGATTGCGGTCGATATGGTTGAAGAACGCCTGATTAAAAAAGAAGATGCGTTGATGCGTATCGAACCGGAACAATTGAACCAATTTCTACGTCCCATATTCGATTTGGAGCAAAAGCGACAGGTTATCGAAGATGGACGATTGCTTGCAAAAGGATTGAATGCAGGTCCCGGCGCGGCGTGCGGTCGGATTGTGTTCCACGCAAGCGATGCCGTTGAAATGGCAAAAGGCGGAGACCCGGTTATCCTCACACGGGTTGAGACTTCACCGGAGGATATTAAAGGTATGGAAGCATCAGACGGTATCCTGACCGCACGCGGTGGTATGACTTCGCACGCTGCTCTGGTTGCACGTCAGATGGGTAAAATATGTGTTGCGGGATGCGGTGCACTGGATATTAATTATCGTGAAGGCAAGATGAATGTGAACGGTAAGACATTATTCCAGGGTGACTGGATATCGATCGACGGCACCACGGGTGAGGTTATAGAAGGAAAACTTGATACACGCCCATCCGAGGTACTGCAGGTATTGCTTGATGGATCAATGAAACCCGAAGAATCCGATGTCTATCAGAAATATGAGTCGGTTATGCGCTGGGCTGATGAGCAACGAAAGCTGAGGGTCAGAACCAATGCCGATCAACCCGATCAGGCATCGAATGCGATCAAGTTCGGTGCAGAGGGAATTGGATTATGCCGAACCGAACATATGTTCTTCGGTGGCGACCGGATAACCGCCGTTCGCGAAATGATCCTGTCCGATACCGAAGCAGGCCGGCGTAACGGAATTATGAAACTGCTTCCGATGCAGCGTGAAGACTTCGCCGGTATTTTCAGGGCAATGGACGGTTTCCCGGTCACTATCCGGACACTCGATCCACCGCTGCACGAATTTCTCCCCCATGAGGAGAAGGATATTACAGCGATGGCGGAGTATATGAATATTCCGGTAGAAAAAGTGAAACGCAGACTGGAAAGTCTCCACGAATTCAACCCGATGCTGGGCCATCGCGGCTGCCGTCTCGGTGTTGTATATCCCGAGATAACAGAAATGCAGGCACGAGCTATTCTCGAAGCCGCATGCGAGGTCAAAAATGAGGGAATCAATGTATTACCCGAAATTATGATCCCGCTGGTGGCACATCGTAATGAGCTTAAACATCAAAGGGCAGTCGTCGATCGTGTAGCGAAAGAGGTTATGGATAGTTACGATATGAAAATCGACTATCTTGTCGGTACGATGATTGAGTTGCCACGGGCCGCATTAACAGCCGACGAGATCGCAGAACAGGCAGAATTCTTCTCCTATGGTACCAACGATCTCACACAAACGGTCTTCGGTCTGTCGCGTGACGATGCCGGGAATTTCCTCCAGCATTACTATGATCACAGCATACTTGAGAACGATCCATTTGCGACAGTCGATGTCGACGGTGTCGGTGAGTTAATGCGAATCGGTACCGAGAAGGGTCGCTCTGTAAAACGGAAGCTAAAAGTCGGTATCTGTGGTGAACATGGTGGAGATCCGAAATCGGTGGAGCTTTGTCACCGGTTGAATTTCGATTATGTGAGTTGCTCACCATTCAGAGTACCGATTGCGCGACTGGCGGCGGGACGCGGCGTCATCCGTGAAAAGCTCGCGAAAAAAGCCGAGCAGGCGGAAAAACGGCGGGCAGCAGCTAAAAAATCAGTCGCAGCTCGAAAGAAAACACAAACAACGAAACGAGCTAAAAAAGGTACATCGGGACGAAAGAAGTAATAAGTATGTACTATAATTAAATAATCACACGAAGCCGGAAGCCGGTTACAACCGGTTTCCGGTTTCGACAATCAATATATAATGTATAGTAAGAAACAGAAGGTGATACCAACGAATGGCCAAGAGAAAATCACAGTCATGGAAGACAACCGATCCGAATCTGAAGACGTTGGGTGATATTCACTCAATGAAATTGTCGGATTTTAAATATCCGTTACCCAAAAATCTCATTGCAAAACATCCGGCGTCGCCGCGGGACAGTTCACGGCTGATGGTGTTGAATAGAACCGACGAGAGTATCATTGAGAAAAAATTTTCTGAAATCGTCGAGTTCTTTGAGAAAGGTGATTGCCTCGTTGTGAATGATACCCGTGTCTTTCCGGCCCGGTTAATCGGTAGAAAAGAGAAAACAAATGCAAAAATCGAAGTGTTTTTATTACGCGAACTGAACCCGGAAGAAAACATATGGGATGTTATTGTCGATCCCGCCCGGAAGGTACGTATCGGTAATAAGACATACTTCGATGACGGCCGGATCTGGTGTGAGGTTATTGATAATACAACCTCGCGGGGGCGTACCGTGCGATTTCATTATGAGGGCGACTTTTATAAAGCTATTGAGCGTATCGGTACAATGCCGCTGCCGCCTTATATAAAGCGTGAAGCAACCGAGAAAGATAAACATACGTACCAAACCGTGTATGCCGAAAATGTGGGATCGGTAGCTGCATCAACTGCCGGGTTACATTTTACCAAACGGCTTTTAAACAGATTGAAACGTAAAGGAGTAAAGATTGTCCCGATCACATTGCATATAGGTCTCGGTACCTTCCGTCCGGTGGAAGTGGAAGATCTCACAAAACATAAAATGGATTCCGAGTATTATGAGATCCCAATGCAAACCGTGGAGACAGTGAACAAAACAATTGATTCGGGTAAACTGGTATATGCGGTAGGTACAAGTGTAACACGTGCACTTGAATCTAACGTAACAACGACCGGTCATTTAAAACCGAATCGCGGATGGACGGACAAGTTTATTTTTCCTCCCTATGAATTTAAAATTGTCGATAGGATGATTACTAATTTTCATCTCCCGGAATCGACCTTGCTCATGATGGTAGCAGCTTTTGCAGATCGTGATTTTATTATGCGTGCTTACAAAAAAGCTATTAAAGAGAAATATCGGCTCTATTCATACGGCGATGCAATGTTAATTATTTAGTGCGAGCAAGAACAAAATGCGTATTACGGCAATAATTACCGGTGGCGGAATTGGCAAACGCTTTCAAGAAGATGTGCCGAAGCAATTTCACACACTGCCGCGTCGAAAAACTAATGAACCGATAATTGTGTGGACGGCACGGCAATTTCATCAGTGTGCGTCGGTTACCGATATCGTACTGTGTGTACCGTTTGAATATATTCCCGAAACGAAACGCTTGATCCGCCGTTTTAAGATAAAAAAAGTTATTTCGGTTATTGCGGGCGGCCAAAGCAGACGGGATTCAGTCCGTAATGCGTTATGGTCTCTGGCACAAAATCCACCCGATGCGGTTCTTATACATGATGCCGTCCGGCCGTTTATCGACAGCGATTTGATTTCACGGATCATTGACCGGCTCGACCGGTACACTGCGGTCGTGCCGGTTATTGAGCCCAATGATACCATCCGGCGAAAGGGGAAACGGCTTTCGCTCGGCAGATTAGAAGACAGGAATAATTTATTGATGATTCAAACTCCGCAGGCATTCAAATGGAGAACGATAAAGCAAATACTTCCGAAGTGGAATCAAAATAAAACAGCTACCGACGATGCCTCGATTGCTATTGAACACGGCATAAAGGTTGGTTATGTAGATGGATCACCGAACAATTTTAAAATTACCTCAAAAGATGATTTACTCCTTGCCAGAGCGTTTGCGAAGGCAATGGCGGAGAAGAAGTGATTATATGGTGATGTAAGGTTTTGTCCTCCCGCGGAAATGGAACTCACGCGAAAACACTTTTACCGCCTATTGCTCCCTACAAATTCACAACAAAATAATACCCCATCATCACACATACAATAAACTTTAAAAGGGTCCCGGCGAGAAAGCCAACAAACGAACCGAAGGCTGCCCGGAATGCTTTATCGTATTTTTTCCCTGCAATGAGTTCGCCGGTGAATGCGCCGGCAAGCGGACCAAGTATTATACCGGCAGGAGGGAAGAAGATGATCCCGACCACAAGTCCGGCAAAACATCCTATAATACCATACCGAGAGCCGCCGAATTTTTTCGTTCCGATTGCGGGAATAAAATTCTCGATAATCACAACGGTAATTACGATCAGTGCCCAGGTGAGAAGAAACGTTGCCGTGAACGGCGGATCTCCGGTAAATTGCAGGGTCAGCAGACCGAGGTAGCTTAAAGGCGGACCAGGCAGAACCGGTAGGAACGAACCGGCTATTCCGGCAAGTATTAAAAGTGCACCGAATATGATTATGATGGTTTCAACCATACGATTGGAAAGGGTACGCTATAAAGCTCCCGCGAAAATAGGACTCCCACAAATATTAAATTTAAGTAAAGCAGAAATAAATTGCCCGGCTATGAATTATCGAGCCGCTGTTTAATTGCATGGTAATCAGGTACAAGCCGGGGGTATCCGGTCGACATCAATGGCGATGAAATTAAAAAGTCTGCCGACGAGCGATTAGTTGCAACCGGTATATTCCACACGACCGTCAGTCGCAAGAGTGCTTTTACGTCCGGTTCATGAGGTTGTGGTTCAAGCGGATCCCAAAAAAATATGAGCGCGTGTATTTCACCATCAACGATTTTCGAACCGATTTGCTGATCTCCGCCGAGGGGTCCGCTTTTAAATTTATCCACTGAAAGAGAAAGTTCACGCTCAAGCATAGTCCCGGTGGTTCCGGTTGCACAGAGACGGTGTTTTTCAAGTTTCTCTTTATTTATTGTAACCCATTCCAGCAATTCATTTTTCTTATTGTCATGGGCTATGAGCGCGATAGTTTTCCTGACCGGGATGGGCAACTGTAAGTATGTCATTTGTCTATCCGATTATGGTTAATATCTGAAGATAGCAGCCACCGAACTCTTATTCGGCATTCTGTCTTGATTGATTGAATATACATTTCCTTTGTTTTGAAGGGTATGTATCACGGCTGCATTGATCAACTCCTCGTTATCCGGTGTGTGCGTGACTTCAATACGCACTTCTTGCTTATCGGGATCAATCGTTCCCCATGCGGATGCTGCAGGGTCAAAAAATAATGAATCGACACGTTTGTTGTAGGCAGCTAAAACAATTTCTTTTATGGAATCGGATGCATAGCCGGTTCCGTGTTTGTGTTCAAATATTTGAATGGCATCATTCAATTGTTTCTCGAATATCGGTGACGCAATTTCCCATGATAAACGGTGCAGTTCATCTCTCTTGATTTGTTTCGGACTACCGCTTATCCATTCATCATAAAGATAGGGATAAGAGTTAACTTCCCGATACATACCGACGACATATTCGACTCCCGACAGGATAAGAGGCAGGTCATACCGTTCTACCGCTCCGGAAACTGCACGATATACGTCTCTCAGGTACTGTTGAATTGTTGTTTTTACATCTTCTTCGCCAACCGCGCCGTGACTGAAAAACTGTGCCTCACGTGTTCCCGATCTGCGGGGAGCTTCGGTGTGGAATGATAGTTGTCGTTCGAAATCGACATCTGCAAATGCATCTTTTATGCTGGTTGGAAAATCGCCTAAATCCATGTCTTCCATAGTGAATCGGGTGCAATGGAATAATTTAATGTTGTTCAGGTCTAAACTGAGAAGATAGTATTCGCCATTTTCCGTAAACAACTGTATGAGCGGCTTTATATGAAATCGACGTTCCACCGTTACACTGTTATCGGGTGCTATCGGAAGTTTGAAGTATGAAAATGTGTCTTTCCCGATAAACGCCGCAAAGCCATGCTGCTGTTTCTGCCAGAACACCGTATCCTCGATAAGGTTTTTTGCCGGTTCGAGAAATTCGTTGATCTCATTATTTTTTAGCCCTGCTTCCTTTAGGATATTTTCCGCCTTCTTTATTTGATTTTTATATGTGATCGGATTCTGCCGGGTATCGGAACCGGTTTTTACGGTTGGCATATACAAAGAAATACAGGTATTATTTTCAATTTCTGATAATGCTTGTAAATCTTTTATTGTCAGATTCTTCATTTTTACCTCCACCTCTATATTTGCACAAAATATTTCCTACTACAAAAACTAAATAAATGAGGTTTATTGTTCCCGAAAAATATGAAATTATTTTATATTGTATGGGCTGCGCCGCGTTAGGTGGTTATGTTTTCAAATTCATTTGTTATAATGTCGATCTGCTCGTCGGTAAGCTGCACATTCACCGCGCCCCAATTTTCTTCTACCTGGTGCGCATTGCGCGCACCTGCGATAGCCGCTGTAATACCGGGACGGTTCATACACCACGCAAGATGTAATTGCGCAAGAGTCGCATTGTGTTCTTCTGCGATAGGGGTGAGCCGGTGTAGAACTTCCAATACTATTTTTCTTTGAGGAAACTGGAACCATCTATGGTTCTTTCGTTCATCGCCTTCCGGGAACGTGCGTTCCATAGTTACTTTACCGGTGAGTAAGCCGTGTTCGAGGGGGCTGTAAGCCAGTATGCCGATATTTTGTTCCTTGCATAATGGTACAAGCTCATCCTCTATATCTCGAACCAACGGATTATAGCGGGGTTGGATTGAGTGAATCGGTCCATAACGTAAACATTCCTCGACCATTGTGCCGGAAAAATTACTGACACCGATTGCACGTATCTTACCCTGGTCGTAGAGACTGACCAACGCCTCCATTGTTTCAGAGAACGGGGTCGTTGAGTCAGGCCAGTGTACCTGATATATATCTATATAATCCGTTTGCAGACGTTGTAAGCTGTGTTCACATTCTTTTATAATTGAATCTTTCTTAGAGACGCGATAAACAGTCCGTTTCCGATTGTTCATATCCCGCGTTTCGAAGAATTTTTCACCATCAGTACGGTCGTGTCGTAATCCGCATTTTGTTGCAATGACGACATCGTTCCGCTTTCCCTTGATTGCTTTACCCAAAATTTCTTCGCTATGTCCGAATCCGTACTGGGGCGCGGTATCAAAACAGTTCATGCCGATTTCGACAGCTCTGTGAATTGATTGAATTGCTTTATTGTCATCCGTTCCACCCCACCACCATCCTCCTATGGCCCACGCACCGTACATTAAGGGAGGAATATGAACACCACTTTTGCCCACTGCTCGGTTAGTCATAATATTTTATTGCACACTATGTATTATTTACTGTTCTTCAGATAATATTTACGTACATACTCTTCGACCATGCGATCGGTGTTGTATTGGGGGATAAGTGTTGCCATTGCATTGCGGACTCGTTTCAACCAGTTTCTCGGTAGCCCATTCCCCTCACGGTTATAAAACTCAGGGATAACCTGATTTTCAAGAACATCATAGAGATTCTCAGCATCCTGTCTGTCCTGTTCTTCAACTGAATCGGGATGGCTATCCTCGCCGATCGCCCAGCCGTTTTTACCGTTATACGCTTCACGCCACCAGCCATCCATAATGCTGACATTAAGCCCGCCGTGGATTGCAGTTTTTTGCCCGCTGGTACCGCTTGCTTCAAGGGGGCGCCGCGGATTATTCAACCAGATATCGGCGCCTGATACGAGTAATCTGCCGGCATTGATATCATAATTTTCAAGGAATACGACTTTTTCAAATAGTTCAGTTTCGCGGGCGAAGCCGACAAGTTGTTGGATGAGTTTTTTGCCCTGGTCATCACGAGGGTGTGCTTTACCGGCATAAATGATCTGAACGGGTCGATCCGGATTGCGGAGAATTCTTCTTGCTCGCTCCGGATCGCTAAAGAAAAGCGGAGCCCGCTTATACGTAGCAAATCGCCGTGCAAACCCGATTGTCAATGCATCTGTCGATAATACTTTATCGAATGTATCCCGCGGATTGTTTCCATACCTCGCACTTTGCTGGCGCAAGCGGGTTCGTACAAATTCAATAAGCTCACGGCGTAAAATATATCTGAGTGCCCATATCTGTTCGTCTGAAACATAGTCAGGGTTTTCTATTCGTTTCCAGAACTCCGGATCGTCAAGATGTTCCGGCCAGTTTTTATCGAGTACATTTTGCCAGAAGCGGTACGCTCTTGATGAAGTCCATCCCGGTACATGAACTCCGTTGGTGATATGGCCTATCGGAATCTGATCTACTTTTTTCTTTGGAAACAGATCGCTCCACATTTCACGGCTTACTTTTCCGTGTAACTCGCTGACACCATTGGTTGCCCGCGACATTTTTAGCGCGAGTACGGTCATACAGAAGGGTTCCTCTTTATTGTCGGGATCGATACGGCCGAGATGCATTATCTCCGATACATCATCCCAACATTCAGTACAGAATTTTTGTAATGTAAAGCGAATAAGATCCTCACTAAACCGGTCATGGCCAGCAGGTACGGGTGTATGCGTTGTAAATACCGTGTGTTCACGGACCCACCGGATTGCTTCTGCGGTTGTTTTCCCCTCGTTGCGAACCAGCTGGCGAAGCAATTCAAGCGTCAGGAAAGCCGAGTGTCCTTCATTCAAATGATATACGGCAGGAGTAATACCCATTGCATTTAACATTCGCACTCCACCTATACCCAACACGATTTCCTGTGATATACGCGTTGTTATATCACCACCGTAGACCTGTGAAGTCATCTCACGATAGTGTAGTTCGTTCTCTTCGCGGTTGGTGTCGAGGAGGATTAATGAGACTCTGCCAAGATTAATGCGATATGCCTGGAAATAAACATCACTGTGACCGATCTTAACGGTGGCGACAATCGGTTCGCCGCTTTCGTTTGTCACGAGTTCGAGCGGTAGTTTTTTCGGATCAGTGTTGGGATATTCTTCTTGTTGCCATCCGTCAGGGCCGATTAGTTGTTCGAAGTAACCCTGCCGGTAGTATAAGCTCACGCCGACAAATGGTATTCCGAGGTCGCTCGCTGATTTTGTGTGATCACCGGCAAGTATTCCAAGACCGCCTGAGTATATCGGCAAGCTTTCGTGCAAGCCGAATTCTGCACTGAAATATGCGACAGGCCCTTGTTGAACGAGCTCTTTAGCATGTTTAGTCGCCCAGGTGTTTTTCTCGGACATATATTTTTTGTATTGATTAATAACATTCTGGGCGCGTTCCATTTGCAGCGGATCAAGTAAACGTGCGGCAAGTTCTTGATCGGATATTTCATCGAACATCGCGATCACATTATGATTGTTACGAAAATAGGTCTGTGGTGATAGCTCACGGAACAGGTCGCGGGCATCGACATTCCAGGTCCACCAAAGATTATATGCAATAGCTTTTATCTCACGTGCGATTTCAGTTGCCTGAGTAAATGTAATAGTCGCATGTGGGCTCATTCGTTACTCCTCATATATATATAATTCTAATTCTAATAGAATTCTTGCTTTGATATTTATGTCAGTAGATTATGATAATAAAAGTGGTTGTGCGGGAGGTTCCACATATTATTTTCAATTTTTCTTATAAGATTGGTTTTTTTATAAACCCCGGCAGGGGTTTGCCGGGGTATATCATTTAGGATATTTTCTTTACGTTCTTTGCTTGCAGGCCTTTTGGACCTTCTTCAACATCAAATTGTACCCGGTCTCCCTGATTCAGTGTTTTATATCCTTCTGCGACAATCGACTTATAATGGATAAAAACGTCTTCACCTGCTTCACGTTGAATAAATCCGTAACCTTTGGAAGCATTGAACCATTTTACGGTACCTTCTTCCATTTGGATAACCCTCCCCAAAGGAATAATATAATGCGTACCCTGTTTTGCTTTTCGCTGCCGGTAGCGGTTACTAACTCACCGCACCGACGGCTAAGACTGCTTCCACCGGAAATTTCTAAGGAAAGTTTCTAATGGTTGTAGCAACGATTAACCTATAGTAGAAAGAGCAAAATTCGGAGTACAGTTGTTTGTTCTGTTAATATAGTAGAATACACAGAAAACTGCAAGTTCCAGCTACTATTTTGGAGCGGGCCGTTAGTCCCTTAAAATTTATCAAAATAAATTTTTGCGAGCTATATCCGCTCCGATTTGTTCGAGGTAGTGTTTTACATTTTTCATTGAATCGTCATCGTTTTTTGCCCGATCCCGAAGGGAGTAAAGTTGTGCTATATGCAAAGATTTCGCTATTTCAGCGGGATCATCTTTGGTCGTTCCGCATACAACAATTAACGGTATTTCTTTATTATTTGTATGGTGTGCGATAGATGAAACTACTTTTCCGTATTTTGTCTGTGCGTCGAGTTTTCCCTCACCGGTTATGACCAGCGAGGCCGAATCAATCGCTGAATGAAATCCGGTTAGTTCTGCAATAGTATCAAAACCCGATCGCAATGTGGCATTACCATATGCCATAAGGAACAGCGCGGCGCCCCCTGCCGCACCGGTACCGGGATGTTGATCGGCGGAAAAACCGGTATCGCGTTCGATTATCTCTGCTAAATGACTGAGCCCATCAGCAAGAATTTTTACTGCATGAGCATCTGCACCTTTTTGAGGACCATATACCACTGCCGCACCTTCGGGACCGTTCAGGATATTTTGAACATCCGAAGCGATTATCCATTTTGTTTCATGAAACGAATGGTGAACTGCGGCTGTATCAATTCGTGATATCTTGTGTAACGTGTTGCCGGAAGGTATAAATTTCTCACCTTGATAGTTATAAAACGTGAAACCTAACGCTGCCGCAATGCCGGTACCTCCGTCTACGGTTGCACTACCGCCAATCGAAAGGGTAATCTCATTGACATCGTTATCGAGCGCGGCACGGATAAGTTCTCCGGTCCCGAGTGTGTTGGTGTGTAATGGATTCCGTTCTTCCATGGTAAGTAATTCTAATCCCGATGCCTTGGCTAATTCGATAACAGCGATATCCCGGTCAGTGAGCATAAGATACCCGGATTGAATGGGACGCTGAAGCGGATCGTTTACCGCGAAGTTTTCCCATCGACAACTCAGGTGGTAATCGAGGATATCTGAGGTACCTTCGCCGCCGTCTGCCATCGGAAAAAGAATTACCTGCATATCCGGGCGGATGGATTTTATACCGTTATATAAAGCTCGTGCAACGTCAATTGCAGGCAGGCAATCTTTGAACGAATCCGGAGCGATGAGTATTGTCATGATTGGCTGTGTATATTATTTGGAGAAAAATTTTTTCAGCTTAAAAATATTTATTATATTTATACTTATCAAGATAATGAAAATATTTTCATTTCATAGCATAAACGCGGATGCTGCTTATGGCTGGATATTGGCTGTTAAAAACCGAACCCGATGAATACTCATTTGATCAATTAGTGGCGGATCGTCGAACGGTGTGGGATGGAGTTGCAAATAATCTGGCATTACAATATCTTCGAAAGATGAAAAAAGGCGATAGAGTGTTGATTTATCATACAGGGAAGGAGCGTGCGATTATCGGCATAGCTGAAGCTATCAGCGGTCCTTATGCTGATCCGGAAGCAAACGATGAAAAACGGGTTGTCATTAATATTAAACCGGTTCAAAAATTACCTTATGCGGTATCACTTGCCGATATTAAAGGAAACAAAACTTTTAATGATTTTGAATTGGTTAAATTTTCACGTCTATCGGTTATGCCGGTAAAAGATCTGTACTGGGGAACTATTCTGCGAATGGGTGGTTTGTAAAAATAATATGCATTTCATTCACGTGCTGCCGGATGATGTAATTCAATTGAGATCGTGGACGATCTATGATCTTATTGATGACTGGATCATTAACTCTTCCATCAGTCCGGGGCGCCAGATTATATTTTTTTTACTGAGCATTTGCGGCATTGCCGGAATAATGGTGTGGGTGACAATGCAAATGACAGAATTCCCGTCATTATCGATTGGATTCTATGTATTCATTCAAATTGTGTCGCTGGCTGTTACTATAACGATTCACGAGTTATGCCACGCTTCGGTTATACTCTATTACGGAGGGCGGCCCCGCTTCGGCGCTAAGTGGATGCGGGGACTTGGTCCTGTTGTATATGCAACAACTCGTGGCTATTTCACGGTATATGCATATCGACGGGTAGCCGTTGCGCCGTTAGTCATAATTTCTGTATTATGTATCGTAGGGTTGTTTTTGGGAATAGGATGGTGGGTTATTGTGCCGTTTATTTTTAATTCAATCGGAGCGGGCGGAGATTTACTCAGTTTGCGAGCATTAAAGCGGTACCCATTGGATTATTTAATAGAGGATACCGAGGATGGATTTACGGCCTACGGGAATACTTTATCTGAAATAGTAAGTTTAAACGATAATTAGTAAATTTCATTATATTTGAGGAAGATGTTATGAAAAGAAGAAATTTTATTGTAAACAGTACGGCGATCGTTGCTGCGGGGTATTTCTTTCCAAAAAGTGCTGTCTACGCTTTGATCGACGCACACCGCGAGATTTGCAACCAAACCTTTACCGTTGCAGCCGAAAAAGGTCTTGAACGTCTTTCGATCGGGAACGTGGTTGCAGAAATAGGCAAGATGTTCACAGAGGCACCATACGAAGCACATACTCTTGAAGAGTCGGAAAAGGAAGAATTGGTTATTAATCTCAAAGTATTTGATTGTGTAACATTGGTTGAAAATTCTCTCGCACTGGCACGTTGTATCAAAAGAGGGACAACGACATTTGACGATTACGCGCAGGAGCTGCAAACGATTCGATACCGCGGCGGTCAAATCGATGGATATCCGAGCAGATTACACTATTTTTCCGATTGGATATATGATAATATTCAAAAGGGAATAGTGGAGGATGTTAATGAAGAGATCGGCGGAGCTGAACCGTTCCGTAAAACGATCGACTTTATGTCAGAGAACCGCGGCAGTTACCGGCAGCTATCGAATGATGAATATTATAAAGCAATACAACAACAGGAAGAGATCATCAATGAGCGTGAGTATACCTTTATCCCGAAAGGTAATTTACATATGTATGAGGAAAATATCAGAGAGGGTGATGTCCTTGCGTTTACGACAAATATCCGCGGTCTGGATATCCAGCATACGGCACTGGCGATTAGGAAGAATGAAAACGTTCACGTTCTGCACGCACCGATGGCGGGAAGATCGGTTGAAATTACGGAAAAGAACCTTATGATGTATCTTGCTATGAATAAACGAATGACCGGTATTATGGTCACGCGGCCGAAAGAGGTTTAGCGATGTATCATGAATTTACTAATCATCCATTCCATTTTTCCGGCGGAGTTTTTTCACCTCGCTTCTTTTTTTCTTTTCCTGAAGACGTTTTTCTCGAGCTTTAACAGGAGGTGATGTCGATACTCGTTTACGACGGGTTTTTAATGCTTCTGCAAGGATTTCACGGAACCGGGCGATTGCAATTTCCCGGTTCTTAACCTGACTTCGAGTATCCTGTACTTCAACGCTGAGGATACCCTCTGAAGAGATCCGGTTTTTTAGTTTCCTCTCAATTCTTTCACGCTGCGAATCGCTCAGCGACTGAGAATTCCGTATATCAAATAAGAGCTCTACTTTGGTGGCTGCTTTGTTAACGTGTTGCCCTCCCGGTCCGCCGCTCCGGGCAAACCGGAACCGGAGTTCATGCTCGGGTATCGAGAGACGGTTATGTATTTTTATTTTGTGTTCCATCGCTGCAATAAAAAAACCCGGCAGTCGAATCTGATGATCGCCGGGTTTTGAGAGGTTTAAAGTATATTATTTGAGCACTACTTACTCGTATGATTCTGATAAATCAAAGATAACACGGAAACGTGGCTCATCGTGTCTTTCTAAGTAGTATACGAATTCATTGGCCTCCGGATCGATTTCCATCATCCAGACATTTGTCGCGGCTTCAGGAAGCATTTCAGCGGTGACCTCATCAGCGGGAAAGTATTGGTATAGAGCAGATCCCCGATCGTCTGCATAACCGCCGTAACCGTGGGCATCATCTTCACCGAGATCCGCTTCGGTGCGCTCGTCACCTAAATGGTCGTGATACAGATGTAGGCCCTGCTCGCGTTTTTCGAGAACCCAGGCTCCATGCCAGTAATCACTATCGCGGAATAACTCGATCCGTATCATATCATCGTCGCAGGATGAGAAATGTATCCGCAGTTCGGTATCAACCAGCGGATGGTCCGGATCGTCAGGGAAAACGGCCTCACCGGTGAACGTCTCACCGCACAATTCAGTCATATTTTGGAAGAATGCATCATGAAAATCCGTTTCAATGATTTCCTCGCGCTCACATCCTAATATCAAAATACACGTTATGAGCATTAATACGAAAATAGAAGTTCGCATACAAATTTCCCTTTCGAATATATAGTTGAAGGAATTGACATACCATATATAATTAATTTTCGCGTCAATTTCAATAACTTCAAACTATGTACTTACTGTTTTCCATAATGATTTCTTCCTCCCCGCTCTCATATTGCAGACGCGCCGATGTTACTTTGATATCGGGTTGGAGAGATGGTACGTAAACGTAGTCCATATGAATGACATTTTTCGGATTATTAAACGAACCCGGGCCGGTAATTCCGCCGAAGTGTTCGCTGCGACCGAATGCAACATGTAATCCGAGTTTCTCATCGAGCAACACACTGCCGACAGCATCTATTCCGAAAGTGTCGAGAATACCCAGACCGAGTTCGGCAACATTCCCGTACGCAGGTTCTTCTTTTAAAAATTGCTGTTGTTCCGTTGCCGATTTTCCTGACCCCTCGATTTCATATGTTCGGTTATTGTGAATGTGAAACAACAAGAGATCTTTTCCAAATCGAACGGGCAGGGTACCCGAAGTTCGGCTTGCATCTCCGATATTTTCTCCTTCGTAAGGAACTATATACGTTTCACCTGAGGGTAAATTGCCTGCAGTACCTTTATCCCGTATCAACCCCGAGCTTGCGTGGGCTTTCCGGTGACGGAGATCGAGAAACAGTTCGTAGGTATTACCATCTGCTGAAAATTGTACTATTGCATTCTCTGCCCTATCAAGACGATTTTTTAATGTCATTACCCGTTCATGTACCTTCTGATAATCCAATCCCAGCGCGGGAATCATTGCGCGTGAAAAACCGGGCATAGTTGCAGCCCTGAATGGAAACTGTTTGCCGAGCATTTTCAACGGTGCTGTGGCCGAATATTCGGTAGGTACAAGGAGTATCTGGTATTGACCGAGAACGGTATCACGGCTGACCTCTTTGCCTACCGACGGCAGGATGGAAGCTTTTACCGGTTCCTCGACAGTATTGATTTTATAAAATATATCGGGAAGATCGGCGTTGTTGCTTTCTGCATTTTCATATAAATAGATGTCGACTGTATCAAACCCAAATTTGCTGCGTAGATTTGATAGTTGTTGATACCATTCGTAAACAATGCTCCTGCGTTCCTGCCATTTATCGTGATCGGCCCTGCGTTCGTTCGGGACGTCGGTTACGATTGCTACATGTTTATCCCCTTCCTGCGGGTCGAACACAGAGTTTATTAAGGTAAATAATTCGTCGTCGGTTAGTTTCTTTTTCATATTCGCATTACAATATGTTGGTTGTTTGGTTGGATTGATACAAAATAATGAACCCCGTATTGAAATTCAATGAAAATTGCAATTATTTACTCCAATCACTACCTTGTATATGAATCTTTTAATTACTTTATGCATCTAACCGGATGAAAGATACAAACATACTTATTAAACAGATACTCGACGGTGATAAGCAGGCGTTCAGCGAGTTAGTACGCCGGTATGAGGATACTGTTTTTAGTTTTGCATTCAAAGTATGCCGCGACCGCGAAAAAGCTGAAGAGGCACTGCAAGACACGTTTGTGAATGTCTATCGAAAACTGCATCAGTTCGATGGTAAATCTAAGTTCAGTACGTGGTTGTACAGTATTGTAACGAACAATTGCCTGATGAAGAACCGCCAGCGGAAGATCGATGAGATATCGGTACAGCTTGAAGATGAACAAGAACAAAGTACCGCGGGGGCAACAGGCATCCCGACACCGTTAGACGCAGTAATGTCAGACGAATTACAAAAGCAGCTCGATGAAGCTATTCTGACATTGCCGGTCGAATACCGGGTTGTGTTTGTATTGCGTGATATAGAGGGGTTAACTGCCGCTGAAGCGGCGGATGTGCTTGACATATCAGTGGCGGCTGTAAAATCACGATTACACCGTGCCAGAAAGGAACTACGTGAACAACTATCGGAGTATGTTACATCATGAAAGAGCAAAAGCTATCGTGTGAAGAGGTTCATGAGCATATATGCATTAACCTCGATGAAGACTTAGATTCGCCGAAATGCAGGGCTATAAAACTCCATCTCAACGAGTGCCCTGACTGTGTATCTTATTTAAAAAGTTTAAAAAAGACAATCGATCTCTACAAAGAGTACCCGTCGCCACGCCCGTCTGAATCGGCTAAGGTATCGATTGATGAAATAATCAAAAAAAGCCACCTTTCCGATAAATAAAATCTATTTTCTCCCCGGCCGGTCCCCGATCTGAATCCTTTCGAAATATCGTGCATCTAATCTTCTGAAAGCCAGAAAAAGCAACATTTGTAATATATTGAAAAGGGTAGTATGACTGAAAAAAATGCAACTGTCGTGCAGATTAAAGGAAATACCTACGCTGCAAGAGCTGATTCAAATCATTGGGTCGTAATGGATACAAAACCGAGGGGCGGCGGACACGGCGCCGGGTCGAGTCCGAAAGAACTATTATTGTTCGCGATCGGTGGATGTACTTCCAGTGATGTTGTTTCAATTTTACAGAAAAAACGGTTAGATGTAAAGCATTATGAAATACATCTTTCTGCAAAAGAACGCGACGAACATCCGAGGATATTTACTGAAGTACATATGGAGTATGTATTTTACGGAGATAATCTTAATGAACAGGATATTGAAAAAGCAATAGAATTATCAACAACAAAATATTGTGGTGTTTCAGCAATGGTAGAATCGACCGTCAAATTAACCCATTCATACAGGATTGAACCGGCCGATCAAATGCCTGTGACCGCTGAACAAACCGCAGTAAATAATAACTGAAAGGAGTTATAATATGAGTAAGAACGTAATAGAAGGTACAGACGCCACTTTTAAAAAAGAAGTGCTTGAATCAGATATTCCTGTACTTGTTGATTTCTGGGCACCGTGGTGCGGGCCATGCCGTATTGTCGCACCCGTGATTGAAGAACTTGCAGGGGAATATGAAGGCAAATTCAAGTTCGTCAAGATAAATACCGATGAAAATAGTGAAACTGCTTCACGGTATGGTATTATGAGTATTCCGACACTGGGGATCTTTAAAGGCGGCGAACTCGTGGATGCGGTTATCGGTGCCGTTCCGAAAAAGATGCTTGCAGAAAAACTTGATGAACATCTTCAGACGGTAAATAGTTAAAAAGGAATATACTATGAACGATGTACAACAACCGAAACCGAAATATAAAACATTTACGTATAATACGCATCTAAAATGGATTGAAGATCGGGCAGGGATGATAAACTCCGAGGGAAAGCCGGAATTTCGTGTTGCAAGTCCGCCGGAATTTAAAGGGGAAGAAGGAGTCTGGACACCGGAGGACTTATTTGTGGCGGCCGTCGAGTCATGTACGATGACCACCTTTCTGGCTTTTGCCTACCGAAAGAAACTACCGCTCGCGTCGTATGACAGCAGGGCCAAGGGGAAGTTAGAATTTGTTGACGGCGGGTATCGCTTCACTACCGTTGTGTTGCAGCCACAGATATTCGTGAAATCGGAGGAGGCGGTTGAGGAAGCGGAGCGAATGATCCACGATGCACATGAAAAATGTTTGATTGCAAATTCAATCAAAGCGGAAGTGACTATTGAACCGGAAATACGTGTGCAATAAAAAATGAGCCGGCACATATCACGTGTATGTGCCGGGATCTCATCTAATATTATTTGACATTTTGAAAATTTTTTCATACATATAAATACAATTATTTTAATACTTTTTATAACATTCACACCTAAGTAGAGAGTATAACCATCAACTCCATAATTGCTGACCGGAGCAATGTTCGCATTGTTCTCCATTCTGCCGTACTAATTCTCACATTATATTAATAATCACACAAATACAGGAGAGATTTATGAGAATATTTCTACAAACCATCACCATGATGTTTGCTCTGTATCTCTGCTTTTTTAATGTAACAGTCTGGGGGCAGAACTATGAATTGTATAACGGGCAGGAGGTTGAATCCAATACCATTCTGATAAAATATGAACCGGAAATTACTGTATTAGTTGATGGAGAACAGGTACAAGCCGGGCAGCTTGCCGGTCAGGTAAAGAGCAGGTTGAATGCACGAGTTACAGAACGTTTCAAACGTTCAGGCATAGAAGTCTGGCAAATTGACGGCGATCTTGACAGGGCGTTGAGGTTAGCACGATCGATTCCCGGTGCCATTGCCGTTCCAAATTATGTCGTTGAACTCGAAAGACCGGTAGAGATTCGACCCTTTGGTGTAAACAACGGGAACGATGAAGAACCTCCGGTAAATGATACTTTTTTTGAACATCAATGGAGTTTGTACAATGACGGTACATTTGAGGTGGGGGCGGTTACCGGCGCCGACATAGATGCGGTTGAGGCATGGCAAATTCAAAATGAAGCAATAACGGCAGATAACGATACCATCATTGTGGTTGTATTTGATACCGGTATTGATAAAGAGCATGAAGACCTGCACGAAAATCTGCTTAATGGGTATCATTACGATGCCTACAATGACAACTTTATGCCGGAAGACGGTAACGGTCACGGCACTCACGTTGCCGGTACCATCGGGGCGATGACCAACAATGAAACGGGTATTGCCGGTGTGGCGCATACGGTTAAGATTATCGACGTGCGTATCTTTAATGATGAAGGAAGTACAACGACTAATGCAATTTTCCGGGGATATGAATATATCAGTGAGCTCACTCACGAACAGGGATTACGTATAGTGGCAGTTAATCAATCGTGGGGAGGTTGGGTAATATATGAGAATCAAGACTTGATCGATTTATACGATCTCAATGCGCAAATCCATGGTGACGGAGGTACGATTTGGGTGGTTTCGGCAGGTAACGCCAATATCGATATGGATAATATTAATAGGTACAACTATCCCGCAACGCTGCGGACTTCAAATGTCATTAATGTAACGTCGACAGACTGGAGTGAAGAAAGATCGGGTTTTTCCAACTATGGACAGGGTCTTGCGCATATTGGAGCACCGGGGACTGATATTCTTTCTACAATTCCCGACGACCGGTATGCATCTATGAGCGGTACTTCCATGGCTTCTCCCCACGTTACCGGCGTCCTGGCTCTCATTGCGGCAAAATTTCCCGATGAAACGTATCAGCAGCTTGTGAGTCGTTTGTTCGCGACCGGAGACCGAAAGCTGCAATATGAGGGATTGTGGCAGACCGGTGCCCGGATCAATCTGAAGAACGCGCTTATGCCGTCTGAATTAACTACCGACGACTTGATAGCGAGCAACAATAAAGTTCATTTTCATCTTACCCTAAGCAATGAAAGCCGCAATGAAATTGCGGGCTTTATCAACAATACGGATCAGGAAATTACCGTACAGAGTGTTGAGATTACCGGTGAGGACGCCGATCTTTTCGAATCCGGTGAGTATAAATCGAACATCGACGGGGGAGAAGCGTTTGGTGTGGTGATTACATTTTCGGAGGGAGATCGTTCGAAAGAATTCTACTCAGCGGAACTTACCATCCAAACAAATATAGGTACAGTTGCCATTGATCTGGATGGCCGCATTCAGCAATATCCGTTCGCGGAGCTTACTCCGTTATATGCAGAATACGAACACGAACTGGTCGATGAATACTTCGAACATCAGCAGACGTTAGCCAACCAGGGAGCGATCGATCTTGAGTTCAGCGCCTTTAATTTTCTGGAGGGCTTTAACGAACCGTCCAGTGAACAGTTGACGAGGGTAAAGAAAACTACGGGTAAGGTTTCGTCCGTATGGCAGGAAAGAGATCTCAGGCAGACGGCGCGGCGCAATTTTGAAAAGATACGTCATAATATGTTGGGGCTCGATCTACAACATTTTAGTTTTGATCATGACCGTACATGGCCGCAATTTCAAAGCATACTATCGGAAGAGTTTGATGATGATCTCGAACTGTTGTATTTCCAGGATTTTAATGATCCCGACGATGTCGATTGGGGTGTGGTGGATGCAGGTGAAGGCGATGTATGGAGATTGTTTGATATCAGCGGCGAAGAAGAACCGGTCAACAATGTAGTGCTGGCAGGTGATTTTGAAGAGGGCTATAGTGATGAGACCGTAACTGCTGCAGTATCGCCTGTTTTTGATTTTCAGGAACTGGCGGTTGATGCAAGTACTCCATACTACCTGCAATTCGACTATGCGGCAGAACTGGCGCCCTCTGATTTCTTCTACATCATGGTGGCCCAGGAAAACCAATTTATCGCATTGATCGCATTGTCCGGTGACAATTTAAACACCGATGGGAATGTGCATACCGCACTGCTGGACATTTCCTTTCTGCATGCCGAAAACGACGTGTCGTTCTGGTTTATTGCCGATTATAATAATGAACAGGAAGAGATGTTCGGCAGCATGTTTACCGATGTGGGGATATGGATAGGGCCGGCACCATTTTATCTAACACAGTATTCCGGAAGTGTGGAACCAGACGATGCTCTTAATATATCGATGTTCTATAATCCCCGGGTGCTCGGAATCGGAGTTCATGAACTTTATACTTTGTATTTTTCAAATGCAGGTAATAATGGCGGTTTTCTCTGGTCTCTTGCCGAGATTAGCATAGAGTCCGATGAGCTGATCGACGATGATGTGGTACTCTTTGAAAACTTTAATCTTCCGGCATTTCCACCGGATGGATGGAATCGTTATAACGTTGACGGCGGCGCCTGGCAATGGGATCGAATGACCGATTCGGATTTTGTTTATTCCGGCAACGGCGCTGCATTTCACGACTTTGACGATGAGCTGGATCAGGATGGATGGCTTGTCACTCCTCATATCGAATTGGATCAAAACAGTAGTTTGAGCTTTTACGACTATGTATTTTGGGACTTTGATTATCGATATAGCGGCGTTTTTGTATCAACCGGCAGCGGCGATCCACAGGATGAAGATTTTGTCGAAGTCGCGGAATTTGATGAAGGTACCGATCAATGGACCGAAAGGGTTGTCGACCTGAGTGATTACGATAATGAGAACATTTATATTGCTTTCGTTTACCGGGGGCTTGACGGACATGGTTGGATAATTGATAACATTACAGTCAAGACATCACCGGTCGTCAGCGTAAGCCGTGATAGTGAATTGCCCCGGGACTTTACCCTCATGCAGAACTATCCTAATCCGTTCAATCCTTCGACGGTAATACGGTATGGAATAGCTCAGCAAAGTCCCGTGTCACTAACGGTGTACAACCTTCTCGGTCAACAGGTTGTCAATCTGGTCGATGAAGTACAGAGTGCGGGATACTACGAGGTTACCTTTGATGCAGGGCGTCTGGCAAGCGGTGTATATCTGTACCGTTTGCAGGCGGGCGACTATGTCGAGACGAAGAAGCTCATGTTTCTGAAGTGATCTACGAACACAAATCCCGGACGAAACGAGGTTGTGTGAAACTGAAAAAATATTGAACTTGTTTTTTAACACAACCTCAGTTCGTCCGGGATTTTACTATTTTGGCGATGCTGAGAATTGGCAGGTTTGTTTTGCTTTATGAACAAGTAGATGCGGCATGGTCTATGCCGCTATATCTTGCTCACCTTGAGCATATTTGTTTATTCAATTGTCGGAATATATTGACAATAAATAAAATATTTCATATACTTAAATATTTTTATTGGAGTTCCTTCAACAATTTCTCCACCTAACAAGGTATAGCTATGGAAGTTGGGATTGCTGACCAGAGCAATTCGGCAAAGTGGTTGCGTACCAAGAAAACCTATCCAACGAAGGTAAAGGAAATCTACACCTACTACTCTATTTCATATACAGAAAAAACCAGCGCGTTCATTTTCTATTATAATTGCTTCAAGGTATTTCTCGTTTGCATTGTTCTCTATAATTCCGATCTGCTAATTCTCAGGAAATTTAATAACAAATGGTGATCCACCAACTATAGAGGAAATATCGGATGAGTCTATTGATGAGGACTTTTATATTGAAGTCTTCCTTAGGTGGAGAATGTGATGTCGAAAAAATCTTCTCAGTACTGTCGATGTAACCAATATATTACTTTACACATAAATATAAGGAGGGATTTATGAAAAAGTATTTACAACTCACAACCGCTTTTGCTGGTCTGTTTATATATTTCTTGGGTGGGGTGGCGTGGGGACAGGACTATGAGGTATATAACGACCGGCAGGTCGTATCCAATACAATCCTGATAAAATACGACCCGGAGGTTACGGTGCTCGTTGAAGGAGAGCAGATGCAAGTACAACAGCTTGCACTTGAAGCCAAAACCAGGTTTAATGCAACAGTCACCGAGCGATTTAATCGATCAGGTATAGAAGTCTGGCAATTCGATGGCGATCTTGACCGGGCATTGAGAATAGCGAGGTCCATCCCCGGGGCGATTGTTGTACCGAACTATGTCATCGAACTTGAAAGACCGGTAGAGATGCGACCGTTTGAAGCGTTTAGCGAGCACGATGAAGAACCGCCGGTTAATGATCCCCGTCTTAATGAACAATGGAGCTTATTCAATGACGGAACCTTTCGAAATGATGCAGTAGCCGGCGCCGATATAGATGCATTTGACGCATGGGAAATTCAAAGCGATGCTGTAACAACAGATGGCGATACAGTGATCGTTGTTGTATTTGATACCGGCATCGATAAAGAACATGAAGACTTACATGAAAATCTTTATGACGGATATCATTACGATGCTTTTTATGACAACTTCATGCCGGATGACGGCGACGGTCATGGTACGCATGTTGCCGGTACGATAGGAGCGATGACGAATAACGAAATCGGTATAGCTGGTGTAGCGCATACGGTAAAGATTATCGATGTGCGCATTTTCAATGAGAATGGAAGTACTACGACCGCGGCTATTTTCCGGGGATATGACTATATCAGCGAACTTATACAGGATCATGGATTACGCATAACCGCGGTCAATCAATCGTGGGGGGGGTGGGCAGTATATGAGGAAGTTGATATGATCAATTTATTTGAACATCAAGCTGAACTTCATAGAAATGGTGGTACGATATGGGTGGTTTCCGCGGGGAATTTGAATCTTGATAAGGATAATGAAAATTGGTATAACTATCCGGCGACGCTGCGTCCATCAAATATTATTAACGTAACTTCGACAGACTGGCAGGATGAGCGATCCGGATTTTCAAATTACGGATTACGAATGTCTCACATTGGTGCACCGGGTTCTTCAATTCTTTCTACATTTCCCGGCAATAATTATCAATATTTAAGTGGTACGTCGATGGCATCTCCGCATGTTACCGGTGTACTGGCACTACTGGCAGCGAAATTCCCGAATGAATCATACAAGCAGCTTGTGAGCCGTTTGTTCGCAACGGCAGATCGAAAACCGCAATTCGAAGGATTGTGGCAGACAGGCGGGCGGATCAATCTGCATAATGCGCTCATGCCCTCTGCACTAAGTACCGACGATCTTATCCCCAGCAACAATACAGTCTATTTTCACCTCCTGCTTGTCGATGAGCACCGGAATGAAATAGCAGGATTTGTTAATAATACGGAACAGGACATAACGGTCCAGAGCGTTGATATTACCGGTGATGATGCCGATCATTTCGAAACTGGTGAATTCAAATCAAACATCGGTGCAGGAGAGGCGTTCGCCGTGGTGGTTACGTTTTCGGAGGGAGATCGTTCCAAAGAGTTCTATTCTGCAGAGCTTTCCATCCAAACAAGTATTGGTACGGTCGTCATTGATCTGGAAGGAAGAATTCAGCTCTATCCATTCGCGGAGCTGACTCCGACATTTGTCCAGTACGAACATGAGCGGGTTGATGAATATTTCGAGCATCCGCTGTCGTTAGCCAACCCGGGAGCGATTGATCTTGAGTTCACCGCTACAAGTTATCTGGAGGTTCCTAATCAAAACTTTACCGAACAGCTTGCAGCGGTAAAACAAACATCGGGTAAGAGTTCCATGCTCAATGAAGAACGAAATTTCGGTTTGACCATGCGGAAGAGTATCGACCAAATCCGAATGTTAAGAAATTCCCGCGAGACATATAGTTTCAGTTTTCAGCACGACCGTACCTGGCCTCAGTTCAGGGGTGTGATGGGAGTACAGGATTTTGATGATTTTGAATTGCTCTATTTTCAGGATTTCAACGATCCCGAGGAAATCGATTGGGTAGTTCTGGATGAAGGTGATGGAGACGTATGGAAACTGGTAGATATCAGCGGCGAGGATGAACCGGTGAACAATGTATTGCTCGCCGGGGACTTTACCGACGGGTATCAAGAGGGTACTCGAACCGGCGCCGTTTCGCCTGTGTTCGATTTTGAGGAATTGGCACTTGACGCAAACGCTCCATATTATTTACAGTTCGATTATGCCGCCGAATTGGCGTTTGCAGATTTTTTCTTCATTGCTGTGTTTGTGAATGATGTGCCGTGGGCATTTGTCGCATTCTCCGGTGACCAACTGATCGTCGATGGCGATGTCCATACGGCATTGTTGGATATTTCCTTTCTACATGAACTATCCGGAGTGGAGTTCTATTTTGTAGCCGAATACTCATCTACTCAGGAAGATTTATTCGGCAGCATGTTTACCGATGTGGCGATATGGACAGGACCTGCTCCGTTTCATCTGACTCAATATTCCGGGATTGTGATGCCCGGCGACGCCGTCGAATTTTCAATGTTTTATAATCCCGATATTCTCGGCTCAGGTAATCATGAGCTGTATACTTTGATATTTTCAAATGCCGGGAATAACGGTGGAAATGCCTGGTCGCTTGCAGATATTACAGTTGAATTTGATGAACTAACAGATGAAGATGTCGTACTGTTTGAAAACTTTAACCTGCCTGCCTTTCCGCCGGCTGGATGGAATGTCTATAACTTTGACGGCGGTACACTGCAGTGGGCACGAACCACCGATCAGGATTTTGTTTATTCCGGCAACGGTGCTGCATATCATGAATGGGATGATGAGGTTGAACAGGACGGCTGGCTTGTTACACCCCAGATCGAATTAAACGATAGCAGCAGCCTGCGTTTTTATGATTATGTATTATTTGACTTTGATTATACTTACAGCGGTGTATTAGTATCAACCGGCAGCGGCGATCCGCAGGATGGTGAGTTTGTCGAAGTTGCCGAGTTTGATGACGGCACTGATTCATGGACCGAAAGATTTGTTGATTTGAGTGCATACAATAATGAGAATATTTACATTGCATTTGTGTATCAGGGAATTGACGGACATATATGGGTAATTGATCACGTTACGGTGCGAACAAAAACTGCGGTTAGCGTAGCCGATAACAGGGAGGTGCCGATGGAATTCACCCTGATGCAAAATTATCCGAATCCGTTCAATCCATCTACGGTCATACGGTATGGAATAGCTCAGCAAAGTCCCGTTACACTAACGGTGTATAACCTTCTCGGTCAACAGGTTGTCAATCTGGTCGATGAAGTACAGAGTGCTGGATACTACGAGGTTACCTTCGATGCGCAACACCTGTCAAGCGGTGTATACCTGTACCGTTTGCAGGCGGGCGATTATGTTGAAACGAAGAAGCTCATGTTTCTGAAGTAATCTCCGAACACAAACCCCGGATGAACCGAGGTTGTGTGAAAATGAATAGCTACAATGTAGAGGCGAAATTATTTTCGCCGTATGATTTCAAAAGATATCGGGATTGGCCTTTACATTGATTTATTTTTTAACACAACCTCAAGCCGTCCGGGGTTTTATTAAAAGAATTACTATGCCGCTAAATCTTGCTCACTTTGAGCATATTTGTTTTTCCCATAATCCGCATCGGCATGCCGGCGGTGTATACAACGTAATTCCCTTTTTTAACCAATTTGGTTTCCGATATTTCATGCTCGATTATGTCGAGTGTAGTATCGGTATCAGCCAGACGTGAAATCAAAATTGCCCGTACTCCCCATATAAGATTTAATCGGCGGGCCGTGTCTTCATTTGCAGTCACCGCCATAATGATTGCACGTGGCCGGTACTTTGCGAGTATTCGTGCGGTCGTTCCACCATGAGTTACCGGTACGATCGCTGCTGCACCAACCTGTTCCGACAGAACGCACGCCGCTCTGCCGATCGCTTCTGCTGCGAGCTCGCTTTGTAATTCACGGTCTTGTTTATACCTGAATTTCAACGCATCTTCTACTTTTTTTACAACATTAGACATTGTTTTTACCGCAGCCAACGGATATTTTCCGATGGATGTTTCGCCGCTGAGCATAACAGCGTCGGTACCGTCAAGGACGGCATTTGCCACATCGCTTGTCTCGGCACGGGTTGCTGTCGGATTGTTGATCATTGATTCCAGCATCTGTGTTGCAGTAATTACGGGTTTCCCGATACGGTTACACTTACTAATGATCATTTTTTGAATAAGCGGTACATCTTCGCTGGGCATTTCTACTCCGAGGTCTCCCCGCGCAACCATTATCCCATCTGACTCGCGTATAATATCCTCGATTGCATCGACGGCTTCGGTTTTTTCAATTTTTGCAATGATCGGAACGACTTTGCCGTATTGCGACATAGCGCGGCGGAGTAATCGTATGTCATCGGGTGAACGGACGAATGAGAGTGCAACATAATCGACACCGAGCGCAAGCCCTAATTTTAGATCTTCCCGGTCTTTTCCGGTCAATGACGGAGAGCTGATCTTAATTCCCGGCAGATTAATTCCCTTGTTCGGTTTGATTATTCCACCGTTTGTGATTTTACAGATAACTTCTTTTTCCTTTACACGTTCGACTGTTAATCGTATAAGTCCGTCATCGAGAAGAATGATACTGTTCTTCTTAACGTCCTTCGGTAAGTTTTTATATGTAGTCGGAAGTACTTCGGCTGTTCCTTTTATATTTTTTGTTGTTATACGGACCTTGTTTCCTTTTTTCAGTTCAATTTCCGGTTCAGACAAACTGCCGACACGAATTTTCGGTCCCTGTAAATCCTGAATTACGGGGATATGTGCATGAAGTTTATTTGTGACTTTTCTGATGGTTTTAAACATTCGAATATGCTCTTCATGCGATCCATGTGAAAAATTAAGTCGTGCCGCACTCATCCCTTCTTTTATCATGTTTTTAATCATCTGCGGCGATTCGGTTGCAGGTCCGATGGTGCATACGATTTTAGTTCGTGCAAATGAAAAATTTCGAAATTTCATCAATTGTTGGTTCCTTCCTTTTTGATCGAACGAAGTGATTTGACGATTTCAGGCAGTATGGTACCGGTCTTACCGAGAATGGTAACATCTGCTATATCCGATAGCGGAGTAGTTTCAGGATTAATTTCTATTAGAAATGCACCGGCGCGTTTGGCAATCTGCGGAATTGATGCGGCCGGATATACGATTGCCGATGTTCCGAGAGAGAAGAACACATCCGACCGTTCGGCTGCTTCTTCGCCTGCGGTGAATTCATCCTGTGGTAAATATTCACCGAACCACACGACATCGGGACGAACGAGGCCATCGCATTTTCTGCATTTTGGCGGAAGCGTACCCGATAAGATCGCATCGTCGGTGTAGGTCTCGCCGCATTTAATGCAATAATTGCGTTCAATGTTGCCATGTAATTCATGCACACGGGAACTGCCTGCACGCCGGTGTAGGTTATCAATGTTCTGTGTAACAATTATTACTTCATCGACGAGTTCTTCAAGTTCCGCAAGAGCAAGATGACCCGGATTCGGCTGCGCCTCGTGAATAATTTTTTTTCGAGCGGAATACCATTCCCATACAAGTTCGGGGTTTTTCATAAATGCATTGAAGTTTGCAAGTTCTTCTGGTTTAAACTTCGTCCATAAACCCTCGTCTCCCCGGAACGTGGGAACATTACTTTCCGCAGAGATGCCTGCACCGGTAAAGGCGCCGATAACACGTGCCTGTTTTAGCTTTTCGTTTACAATTTCAGGAATAGTTTCAGTAATCATAATCGCACCTCATTATTATTCAGGAAGTAATCTGACCAATTTATATTGTACACCGGGCTCTTCGTGCAGCGTTGTGGTTTTATACCGGCCGTCGAGCCAGAGCTGCGTTTGATCTTTATAGTGCCGGTGAAGCGGTTGTCCCGATTGACCGGTCGGTATTACTGTGTATGCCGTTGAGGGGTTCTCCATATCCACAATAAACCGCATGGATGCGCCGACGACAGTCTCGTAGGGGTCAAATAGTAAATATTCGCTTTTGTTGACAGTGGTTGCCGAACCGCCGACGGGAAACGGGCCGATATTCACTACTCTGTCGATCGGCGAACGGCTGCCGAATATATGTTCGAATGTTACCGTGTGGATCGAACCCCATCGCCATGTTCGAATGTCGTCGCCGAGTTCTTCACGGAGATAGTTTAATGCATCGGTAGCGCTCTGCCGGATTATAACATCCCGGTTTTCTCTTCGAGAGGTATTTGGATTGTCGAACCATTCCGAGTTTGGTGAAGTTAGGATTTGGCCGAGCGCTCTTGTTGGAATATTACCAAGACTGACGTATTCTGTGAAAAGCTCTTCACCCATCCGGGGTTTGAAAGTATTCTTGATCAACTTATAACAGAACACATTGAATATAGTTGTTGGAACATCTTCGGCCCCGTAATAAAAATCCCAATTTCTGAAATAACTCAATAAGCGGTTGATATCATCATCGTCAATAGTTATATCTTCATACGCCCGGAGTATATACGGCACGATCTCCCGTGCATGGGGAGAAATATAATCTTTTTGCATACGCTGAAAATCGTTTATAAGAAATGTTTCGCTCTCATCAAGCATTTCAAGTATTCGTACTATTCTTGAGGGATGTTCCCAGAGAGAACCTATGTAATATGGATAGGTATCGTCTACGATTTTGTTGTTCGCATTTGCTATTATACCATCTGGAGGATTATACAGTTCCGGAAGTTCATCGAAAGGAACATATCCCGTCCAATCATACCGGCTGTCCCATCCCGCGAATGGAAGCATCGGATTGCCGTGCGGACGGACAGGTAGCCGGGCAGCAGCGAAGTATGCAATATTTCCGGCAGTGTCTGCATACAGAAAATTCTGACCGGGTGCAGAGAAATCCCGTAAGCTCTCGCGGAACTCCCCGTATGTTGCCGCTTTATTCACAGCATAAAGTGCTTGAAGCTCGTTGGTTACCTCAAGCCCCGTCCATCGCATACTGATAGGTTGATCCTCCCAAATACCGGGTTCTATCCCGAGCACCGATTGCACCAGGGGACCGCGATGTGTGGAATAAACATTAAATGTAACGGGATCGGCATCTTTTACTATTATTTTCTCTTCGCGGCTTTCTAATTCAAGCCATTCATTATCGAGACGATAGCGGGGTACTTCAGTTGTGTCGATATCTTCCATATAAAAATCGGCGTCATCCACCATCATATTTGTTAAACCCCAGGCGATCGCATTGTTCCGGCCGATGACGATGACGGGAGCGCCCGGGAGGGTCATTCCTCCGGCGGCAAATTCATTGCCCGCATCGATGTTCAGTTCGTACCATCTCGAAGGAGCCGCTAATCCGAGGTGCGGGTCGTTTGCAATCATCGGTTTCCCGCTTGCAGTATGTTCACCGCTAATTACCCAGCTATTGCTTCCGATGTGTGATCCTTGAGTTCCGGTAAGTTCTCGATAGCGTGAGTCGATTTCCTTTATCTTACGCATTGTCTTCGTAAAGCGTCTACCTCGAAGTTCCTCCGGTATAACCTTCGGTGCATCCGGTGGATAGCCGGGGAGTGCTTCCATTGCAAGCTCAATATCGATGTTTTCAACAATTTGACCCAACGCAATGTTTGAACGCCACGCAAGATTCAATTCCCAGGCCATTAACTTTCCGATCAACAAACTATGTACCGGTTTCCATGGTTCTGGTTCATGATGAAGAATATCAAATTCAACGGGATACTTTCCCTTCGACGATTCTATAACATAATTAACACCCGCTGAATAGCGTTCAAGTATATGCTTAAATTCCCCGGGCAATTCATTCAGCGTCCCGGTAATGATGTCTTTTAAGCCGAGTGTTCTGAATAATTTGTCTATTTCGATGGCATCTTCTCCGAGCAGTTCCGCGAGCCGTCCTTCTGCAACCCGCCGGGATAATTCCATTTGCCATAAACGGTCTTGTGCGTGAACAAAACCCGCTGCAAAAAATGCATCATCCTCATTGGCGGCTTCTATACGGGGGACACCATACTCATCCCGGTAAATAGATACGGGCTCACTCACCTCCTGGCATGTTATAGTCGCTTCATATTCGGGAAATGATCGGGTAATAAGATGTCTAACAAATAAAAAACCGGCTATGAGAACAACAATGAGCGTACCGGTTATTCCGATAAATAATCTCTTTTTAGAAAACATAATGATTGTCTGTAATGATAATCTAATTTTTAAATTTACTGAAAAGGTATGAGGTATTCAAGGAAAAGTGGAGATATAAAAAAGAGGGCTGTAAAGTAACCGGTGGTGAATTATCAGAGATCTTCTACAGCCCCCGTGAGCATCTTTTTAAAATTTGTATCTGAATGAAAATACAACAGAACGTTTCGTAATATCTTCCTCTACGAAGCGGGGATTCCAAAATCCATTTGCCGGATATTCATAAATAAATAAATCAGATTCCCACAAACCATACATGAATGCAATATCGAGAGAAATAGCATCCTGCAGGGTAAATCCTACACCACCGGTGATATATTCACGGTCCAGTTCTGATGGTGTATTTTTATATGGAGATGGTTGGTATATGTAACCGCCGCGTACGGCAAGGGGGATCAAAGGAAAATCAATTTCTGCACCTGCTTGAATATTTGTAGTCGGTTCTAAGGTTTCGCGGATGTCCCTGTTTATCGATAGAATTTCACTCGGCGCATTCCGGAATTCAAGTTGTGTCCAATCCTGATACTCAACAGAAGCGGCAACTGTCAGACCGGTCATACTTAATGAAGCGCCGGCGCTGAATTTCCATGGTGTTCTTACATCGTAGTCGATGAATGCTTCGATTTCATCTTCAAGGTAGTCACCCGGAGCGGAGAATTCACTTCGTCCAAAACTGGAATAGTCCTCTTCGATAGAATAACGAGTCGGTGTTTGAATTGTCCCGCCGACTTTGATGAAATCATCTATTGAGTACAGACCTCCGAAGATGGCGTTGAAACCGGAAATACGCGCATCTATCTGATCTTCAACGAGCAGGCGATGCAGATCGTCGGGAAATGTATCGTAGATTCCTAATACATCGATCTCTTCAAATAAAAAAGTGTGCCGGTAATTTCCGGAAATCAAATTCAGGGTTGTGCCAACGAAAAAATTGGGAACGGCTTCAATACCACCTGAAAAACTCCAGTTGTTTATCGAGCCGAATTCTTCAAGTGTTCCTTCCTGTTGCAGGTTTCGTGTATAAAAAGGTACACCGGTTGAATCTGCTAAATCAAGCATGTACGACATTCTGTCGCGGCTATAAAACAGATCCGGAATGATCGAATCGTTTTCGTTAAATCCTTCAAACATGCTGATCTGTGTAAAGTCGTTTACACGATTATAACCGATTGCAAATGTGAGACTTCCCTGAACTGTCGGAACGGGAATTACAATTCCTAAATTATCCAGGTTTGTAGAAGAACCCCTGCCTTCGGTAATATTACCGAGATGCGATGCATTGTTACGGAATGTGGTGTGACGCAGACCGCCGGCAATTTCGAAATCACGTATTTGTGCAAGTCCGGCAGGGTTATAAAATGTGGCGCTAAAGTCATCGGCGACCGCGAGATATGCAGTACCCATCGACAGCGAGCGCGCACCGCTTCCGAGCATTCCATAATCAAGCCGCAGGGCATCTTCGAGGAATTGTGCTTCTAATCCGGGAACTACCATCACCATCAAGAAGGCCATCCCGATCACCAGTCGTTTCGTCCATTTATTTTTTTTCATGATCATCACTCTTCTTCTGTTCATTGACGTATCCTTACAAAACCGCCCTGCCAAGATACTTTCGACAGGGCGGGAGGTGTTTATTTGAAGCGAAATTTATTTTTATTTTTTTGTTAAATCAGTTTGTTACCGCCGACGACCGCTGCCTCTGCTCGAACTCGAATCTCTACTGCTGCCTCTGCTGCTCGACCGTACCGAGCTGTCATTTCCCCTGGATCGCTGTGATGAAGTGCCGACACTTCTTTGCCGTGGAGGACTTGAGCTTTGTACCCGTGAGCTATTGTCGCGCCGGGGTGCCGGTCTTGACCGCACGTTCTCATTATTGGTACGGTTCGGTGTACTTTGTACCCGCGTACGTTCCTGACTCCCCTGCGATCTGACGCGCGGCGGCGGTGTCGATTGCGTTCTTGTCTCGGTGTTTGGTGTCCGGACACGCGGTGCCGGTGCTCTCTGTGATGAACTATTGTCTTCTCGTGACCTCACTCTCGGTTGTGTTGATTGTGTTCTGTTCCGTGAATCGCTTGAGCGTACACGGGAAGCAGGCGCTTGTGCATCATCGCGTTCGCGCGGTCTTACTGTTCGTGATTCAGAACTTGAATCGTCGCGGGAGCGTTGCCGGGTCGATGCTTCCCGGGATTGATCGCGGCTCCGGGTATCTCGTGAACGGGTTGCTTCCTGCCCGCTATCCCGGCGGCTGCCTGTATCTCGTGTCGTACTTTCTCGTGAGCGATCAGGGGTTCGTGTTCTGGTCGGCTGCCGTACGGTACCCTCGCGTCCCCGCTGTGAATCCCGACCGCGTACCCGTGTATCGGTACCGCGGGTTTCGGTGCCCCGTCTTCTATCAGTTCCCCTGACAGTTGTACCAGACCTGCCTTCGGCATCACGTCTTCCTGTAACACCTGATCCGCTGTCAACAGCCCTGCCTGCTGCCGGTAAACGTACGCCAGTACCACGGGTATCTCGTGTATCGCGTGTGTAACCGCGGGTGGTACCGAATGTACGCGGTGTACCCGCTCTATCCCTGAAGGTATAGACCGGATAATGTCGTGTATAGCCCCACGGGCCCCACGGTGACATGTAATGGCCTGCGTACCAGCGGTTATAACTGTGATACCGATATCTCCAGGAAGGCCAGCCGTAATATACATTAAATGAATATCGCGGATAATACCACGGATCCCATGCATAGTACCGATCATACCAGAATGGATCATAGTATGTTTGGTGTACGAAGAAGGGATCATGGTAAACACCCCATCCAAATGAGTAATGTGTGGGGTAATAATACCGGAAAAACATCCTGTGCCGCGGCGACCGGTATGAATAATCGTCATAATAGTAGTCGTCGGAATAATACCGGTATGTGGTTCCGGTATCGTCATAATGTTCCTCAACATAGACCTCTTCTTGAGGAGCCGGCCGCGATTCTTTTACAGTTCCGACTTGCGTATAGCAGCCGGAAATGAGAAAAATCAGCGCAAGTCCCGGTATCAGGGTCATATATGTCAATTTATTTCGCTTCATAGCACACCTCGCTGTATAAGTGAATCAAATTCCTCACTTTATTGTAACTGCAAATCTGATGCCAGTCAATCTTACAAATCCAAACCTTTTGTTTTCAATAACTTATAACAATTGGATGTTTAATTTCGTTCGCCTGACTGTCTATTTTTTAGTACACCATTATATTAAAAGAAGTTCACATATTCAATATATACGGTACGATTACCAATAGAGATTTGGTCTGGCTGGTTTTTAAATAGATCTTTCAGATCAAATCCGAGGGTGAATCCTCCGCCAAAAGACCAGCGCATACCGGTATTCAGATATCCGCGCCCGCGTCCAACCGCATCGGCTCGTGCATCGTTCAAGGCGAAATTATATTCAACAATGAGAGAAATATCGTCACCTATCGATTTCTCCGCCCCGGTATACATATTTAATGCGTTTGAGCCGTCCGAGTCTTCGAGAGAATAATTTAACCCTCCGTGCACGGACAGGTGACCAAAAAAATTATAGTTCTTGCTTGCCGCAACGAAAAAACCCGGAGATTTAATAGTAAATCTTTCTAATTCCTCAATATACGATTCTTTTCCCTGAGAATCGAATCCTATTGTTAATGCAGGACCGACCAGGGTTTCATCGATCAGACGTAGGCGGATATTTACACCGGGCAGGGGATTCGGATCGATTTTATTGGATCCGATAACGTGATTTGCACCATACGATATCCCGAAACTCAAACTAGGCATTATACCCGCGTTGATCCTCACCATCAATCCCCCGTGCTGGAAAAAATCCATTTCGACCGAGTAGCTTCCGCGCTGCACCAATCCCGCCGTCGGCATATCAATAATATGACGCGGTTCGATATTTGCCATTGCACCTGCCGAGCCCTGGGCTCTTGACTCATGATCAGGAATTATTAAAACCGTTACCAAAAGTACGACGAGGTAAGTATGTAATAGTTTCACAGCCCGATCTCCTGATTATTTTTATGCTAGGTGATACGTTTCCAGTTGGTTCCTTCGCGTGTATCTTCAAGCAGTATGCCAAGCTCTTTTAGTCGATCTCTAATGAGATCGGAAAGCGCAAACTGTTTTTGTTTTCGAGCTTCCTGCCGAACTTCTATCAGCAACTGAATCAGGTCGGCGTCGATGGTGCCGTTTACTGACGATGTCGTTTCAAGCGATTCTGGAATAATACCCAGGACCGTATCGCCGAATTCACGGTACAGCTTATCGACCTCTTTGAGTGATTCCGTGCTGTAATGTTTGCCGTCGTGAAGATACTGATTCATTTCACGTGAAAGATCGAATAAATAGGCGATCGTTTGCGATGCATTGAAATCATCATTCATCGCTTCGATCATTTTGTCTTTATACTTTGCAACATCTACCGGAATAGGTTCGCCTTCCTGATTAACATCGATTCGCTGCCGCAATACCATAACGGTATTCACAAGCCGGTCGTATCCTTTTTTTGCGGCGGAGAGCGCTTCGTTGCTGAAGTCAAGCGGACTTCTATAATGACTTTGTAAAATAAAAAACCGCATCACGAGAGGGTGGAATTGTTCAAATGCATCCTTTAATGTCACAAAGTTACCGAGTGACTTACCCATTTTTTGTCCGTTCACGGTAACCATATTATTATGCATCCAGTACTTGGCGAACGGTTTGCCTGTTGCAGCTTCGCTTTGTGCGATCTCGCATTCGTGATGGGGGAATTGATTCTCGATCCCGCCGCCGTGAATATCGAAGTGCTCTCCGAGGTACTTCATCGACATTGCGGAGCATTCGATGTGCCAGCCGGGGTATCCTACACCCCAGGGACTCGGCCATTTCATAATGTGTTCGGGTTCGGCTTTTTTCCAGAGTGCGAAATCTGCCGGATGGCGCTTTTCACTCTTCGACTCAACCCGCGCACCGGCGATCATTTCATCGATCGATCGTCCGGAGAGTTTACCGTATTCATTGAATTTTTCTATGTCGAAATACACCGAGCCGTCGGCTTCATAAGCGTAACCGGTTTCAATCAACGTTTTAATAATTTCAATTTGTTCGATAATATGTCCCGTCGCACGCGGTGAAATATCCGGGCGAAGTACGTCCATCCGGTCCATATCCTCAAAGTAACTGCGTGTATACCGTTCGACGATAGCCATCGGTTGGAGTTTTCTCCTGCGTGCTTCCGCCTCGATTTTATCCTCACCTTCATCGGCATCGTCGGTCAGGTGTCCTACGTCGGTGATGTTTTGAATGTACAAGACGGAGTAGCCGAGATACCGCAGATACCTCACGACAACATCGAACGATACATAACTCTTTGCGTGACCGATATGAGAATCACCGTAGACGGTTGG
>SKXH01000161.1 GCA_007128495.1 Bacteroidota bacterium | reverse complement strand
GTATGAGTCCGGTGAGGATGAGCCAGATGCCCAACAAGAGCATTCCGAGGTTCTTGGTTACTTTCATTAGTTTCATTGAGAGACTCCTGTAATGTAAATTGAAAGAGAGGTTATATACATTAAAATCCCATATTAAATTTCAAGCCTCCGATGAGGTCCGGGTTTTAGTGTCGAAAGTGACTTCATGGGTGCCTGAATTGAATTCACCATCCAACAATCTGATTCCCCTTTGTCCCAATGTGTTAAAAATATCAAGATTTATGTTTGTTCTTTCAGGGAGACTAAACTTAATCGTCGTTGATGGGTTAAAGGGATTCGGATAATTTTGCCGCAGTATGAAAGATTCCGGGATTTCTGTAAGGAAATGATCGACGCTTACAGCACCCCCTTCATTATAAACTCCAAGACCACCATCTGTACCAAGCCACTTTATGTTAGCTTCGTCTATGGTAATTGACCAGACACGATTATTCGGCAAGCCTGTGTTTCCCGAATTATACTCCGTCCAGTCAGTACCATCAAACAGGGCAAGACCACCGCCCAAGGTACCAATCCACTTTATGTTATCATCGTTTATTGTGATTGCCTGGACCGAATTATGCGGCAAGCCCGAGTTTCCTGTATTATACACCGTCCAATCCGTGCCGTCAAACCGGGCAAGACCGTCCCTTGTACCAATCCATTTTATGTTAGTTTCGTCTATTGCAATTGCACCAATCGAATTACCTGGCAAACCAGAATTTGCGCTGTTGTAATAAGTCATTTCTCCGGTGTACCTGTCCATTTTTGTCAAACCATCGTAGCTGCCGACCCATATATACTCTTTTTCATCTGCAATTGCCTGTACATTAGAACCGGATGTATAGTTTATCCTCTCCAGACCTTCTGCATAAACAAACATATTAATAAGTATTATTATACCTAATGCATATATATTGCATTTAATTATACTCATTGTTACTCCTGTAATATTATAGGTAACCATTTTAAAGTAATCTGAAACAGTTTATTTGCATGGTAACACCGGAATGGCTCTGCGGTTCGTATCAACGGTATCTTTGCCAAAAAACGCTATGTAGTCTTAAGTATTGCCGTCCCGGTAAGCTTTATGATTTAAAAGAACAGATTGATTCATTAGTATGCAGTGACTCCCATCCTAAATCTAACACTGCTATCGTAGGTGAAGCTTATTTACTCGCCTATCGTAATCGGTTGGTGCTTTTCTTAGGCGAGATCGATTTCCTGTATCCTGAAATTTACGATTTTTGATCAAATAGTCAAGCCTTTCCGGTATAAGAATAGTGAAAGTATTCAATATCACCAGGAGGCCGCATGAAATACCACATCCGCACCGTCACGTGGAAATTCGCCGAAGCACGTGACGTTCTGCCGGAGCTTAAAGCTTCACAAAACATCCAGATTACCGACCCGGAAATGCTTTTTTGCATCATAAAGCTCTATCCTGATCGTCTTGCCCGAGTTACGTCTGCGCGTTTATTGACCGGTTGGCTTGATAAAAATAAGCCCGGCAATTACTAAGCGTATGTGGCGATCAAGGGGAGTTAGGGGAGACGGTCGACCACACACACGTTTTGTTCGCCGGACGTAATGTTCTACTGTTCTATTTATATGCCACATCAAATATGGATACAAACGTCTACAGATATTCCGCCCCTTTTTAGATTAGCTCCGCAACCGCCTATTAACCCGCACCACCCGGAAAAACCCCGATAGCTATCGGGACGGCGGGGTTTGGGCTTGTCCGCCGTGCTGTTTGGCGGGCGAACACAAGCGCGTGTGAGTCGTTTAATCTTCAAGTTATACGGTTTTACTTTTTTTAATTTAACGTATAAACTCATTATAAATTTTTCTTTATAACAGGTAACTTACACATTTACTCAACTGTCACCACACGACTTCCACGTCCACGGGTATCGAATGTACGCAGTTTAACGGTTACATTCTCATCCACTGTAACAGGTTCACTATAGCGCGGTGAGTCAACCGTTGGTTCATTGCCATCCGTGGTATAACGAATATCAAGTCCCGGATAAGCGACATTTGCTTTGACCTTGTTATTCTCACGTATCGCACCCGGAGGCGGTATTCGATATGCATATCCCCCATTCATTCCATCGAGGCGCGGCAGTTCCCGTTGCCCCAAACGGTTGGCAAATTCGTTCCAGACTTTATCAAGTGCATCAAGTCGTTCTGTACGATCTTGAATATTCATCCATTCCTGATGCGGCGACCATGCACGCTCTGCCAGTGAAATGATGCGAGGTAGTGCCATGTATTCGACCCTGTTATACGTACCGAATGTCGCACCCCAGAGATGACCCTGCAAACCGAGTATATTATTTTTGCCGGCCTCGGTCGGTTGATCGAGATCATCGTAAGCATCTTCGGGTATCGGTTGTCCCATATAATCTTTGATACCGCTTTTATATAAATTGAACGGAATGAACGAAAATGGATCGCGTGTATCTACAAATCCTGCCCAGTACTGACCCGCTTCTTCAGGATGCTTGTTGTATGCAAGATTGAAATAAAAATTGGAAGCATGCGATAGAACAATGTCATAACCGGCATTGGCAAGCATATAAGAAAATCCTTCTGTACCGGCCCCCCAGACATTCGACCAAACATACGAGATCGAACGACCCGCGAAAAGAGAGTTTGGTCTTCGTTCCCGGGTTTCAGGATCTCTGATCAATGAGAATTCCTCCCATGCAGACATCACAAGTTTCCGTTCCGAAAGACTTGCATCTATCCGTGTAAAAAAATAATCCATTAAATCATCCACCGAATCGACTTCATCCGACTCGCTGATAAACAGCGAGCAGACGGGCGAATTTTCCCATACACCTTCGGGTACCTCATCACCGCCGACGTGGATAGAACTAATTGGTGCTCCGGCTGCTTTATGCATTTCGATGATTTCATCGAATATAACACCAAGAAACCGGTACGTCGATTCCTGACACACATTGACCACATTCTCATACCATCGCTGCACAGACATATATTCTGATTCATCGTCCGGATCGTGTATTCTGTAGCGATTTGCTTCATCGTAATTGTTCTCCTCTATAAGCCGCTCGTAACGTGCCTTCATCCCGATTAGCGCAGCACGGGCGTGCCCCGGTACGTCTATTTCGGGGATAACTTCAATGTGGCGTTCAACGGCATAGCGAAGTATATCCTTGTATTCTTCCTGAGTGTACCATCCACTTCCTTTGGGTTTATCCGGTTCCGGTCCCGAACCGAATGAGGGAATGAGATGGTCACGCTCATCGTGTGTATGTCCCCGACGCCCGCCTACTTCAGTCAACTCCGGAAAAGCATTGATTTCCAGCCGCCATCCTTCATCATCGGTAAGGTGAAAATGAAACTTATTAAGTTTGTAGTATGCCATCACATCCAGAAGCCGTTTCACTGTTTCAACCGATTGAAAATTCCGGGAAACATCCAGATGAAGCCCGCGATATTTAAATCCCGGTGCATCGTTTAGAGTAACAGCATCGACTGTAATCGAGCTACTCAATGATTGCCACACATCCGGCGAGAACAGTGCCCGCAAACTTTGAATGCCATAAAACACTCCGGCGGCATCGCTGCCCTTTATAGTAATACCTTCACCGGTAATTTGTAATAAATACGCTTCATCCCCCGATCGTTTAACGTTACCCTCAACTTCAATTTCTCCGAGCTTGAGTCCGATGATATTATTTTCTGTAGATACCTCCCGCTCAAAAATCCGGGGTTTGACACCCAGGTGCTGTGCCAGTGCCCCGGACATAAAACGGGCTTCACGTTCAAGTCCTCCCTGGTAATATATTGATGTCTCATCTTTAATTGTAAAAGATCCTTCTCCTTCATTAATTTCAACCGGCGATGGTACGATTTTACCTACTCTGCCAGGTGCAAGTTTGGTACGTTGAGAATTTTGTTCATATACCACGTCCGGTGTCGGCACGGGTACAGCATCATCAGGATGACGGTTCAATTGCTCATTCCGCTCAAACGGTTCAATGACTACTCTTACGGGAACTACCCTATCGCCTGCCAATTCAACATAAGCGCCGTCAGGTGCATCTATCTTTTTTATGGCAGAACCGTATGCATCAAAAGAAAATCGAACTTCGTCGCCGGGTTGCAACGGTTCAAACGCTTCGGTCGGATAAAGTTTATAAAAATCACCGTTGATATGGGTTAATCGAATATGAGGCGGAAGACTCTCTGTATCGACGAGGCGCATGAAATTGAAATAAAGTGTCCAGTCGTTTTGCAGGATATTATCACTTTGATTAATAAACACCATTTCAGATCTGAAACGATTACCTTCCAGATAATTTGTTCCAACTTCCCAGCGCAAGATATAATCAGCATCGGTAATATCTTCTGTGGTGTTATTACAGAAAATTATCAGAGGGAGTATAATAAATATAATCGACAAAATATAAGAGATTTTCATATGAGTTTTAGTTCATTGGTTGAGTTTAATAAAAACGGTGGAGAACAATGAAGCCGGTTCCTCACCTTCGTTATTTTGCTTGTTCGTCAACATGACTGGTACTGCGTGGTCGGTGTCTGTGTGTCTGTATCTGTCTGGACGAGATCTCGTACTGTACTCTGTTAATCACAATTATCCTAAAAAATACAAATTTTCAATTTAAGTCAATAGCGTACCAGCTTATATCAATAGTCGCCAAAATGTTTCCAGAATAGCCCTGGTTGTTGACCAGAGCTTGACCAGCGAGTTTTAAGGCATCGACCGATTCTCCCCGAAACACCCCCCACCTAAATTATGACAAACCCGTCTCTGGCAGCATTATTTTTAAATTGTAGGAAAATTGGGATGTTTGAAATTAACGGAAGGTGCGGGATCACGAGAACATGGGATTCTCTGAAAAGTGGGGATTACGGGCTGTAGGAAAGGATTTTACGGGAAGTGGTTACAAAAGTGGTTACCAATCTCTTAATAATCCATTATGTAATCACCTCGCAGCATAAATTTGTATTAATTTTGCTTCGATTCAATAATTTGAGCCGTACTCGAAAATTGACCCTTTAATTGTGGATATAGTTTCTTAAATACATTGTAGTACTCTTCATATTGCAATACATTTTCATTCACAGGACTTACTTTTAAATCAATCTTTAATGTAGTGTTACATGCTTCCTCTACATCTTCATATACATTTACCCCTACACCAGCAAGCAATGCTGCACCGAACGGAGCACCTTCTGTAGAAGTTAACACGGAAACTTCGGCGTTAAACACATCAGCCATTATTTGTCGCCATAGTTGACCGCGTGCACCTCCACCCGACAATCGTATCTGCTCTATTGGTATATCAATCTTTTTCATCAATTCAAGACAATCCCGTAAACTATAAGCCACACCCTCAAGTACTGAACGGATTAGATAACTCTTATTGTGTCTCTGAGATAATCCGAAAAAAACGCCTTTCGCGGTGGGATCAGGATGCGGGGTTCGTTCGCCGGTTAAGTATGGAAGGAATATCAGACCTTCCGAACCCGGACTCGCTTTTCGGGCTTTGTCCAATAAAATATCGTATACATTTCTGTCCGTACGCTTCGCTTCATCTTTTTCAGACTCGCACAACACATCGCGAAACCATCCCAACGATCCGCCCGCAGATAAGGTTACTCCCATAAGATGCCACGTATTCGGGACAGCATGACAGAAGGCATGGAGCAATCCCTGTGGTTCGACAGCTAATTGATCGGAGTGGGCAAACACAACTCCCGATGTCCCGATCGTAACTGACACGAGACCCGATTGTACAATCCCATTACCCACAGCACCTGCCGCCTGATCTCCGCCACCCCCAACAACAGGTGTTCCTGTGTATAAGCCAAGCTCATCTGCTACTGTTTTACTAATGGTACCGGTTATATCAACAGACTCAACCACCGACGGCATCCATTCGGGTGCTATCTCCATTTCCGACAATAACTCATCGCACCATCT
>SKXH01000134.1 GCA_007128495.1 Bacteroidota bacterium | reverse complement strand
GTGGTCACTCACTATCAGCGACTGTTGAATTATATTGTTCCGGATCATGTTCACATTATGCTCGAAGGCAAGCTCGTTAAGTCCGGTGACAAACAGCTTGCAATGGAGCTTGAAGAAAAAGGTTACGATCAAATTAAAGAAGAGTATTCATCGGTAAAAGCAAAACTTGAGGAGACAGCGTAACAATGGCATTGGCAATTAAAGATAATAATCAGTTGTATCTATCGAACTTTGCCTCGTTGGAGAAGAATCTGAACGGCGAAGCGAAAGACTGGCTGCATCAGATGCGGCGGGATGCGCTCAGCAAGTTCGACGAACTCGGTTTTCCGACAACCCGCAATGAGGAGTGGAAATACACGAATGTAACTCCCATTGCAAAAGAGAATTTCAAACACATTCTGGAACCCGATCTCAGCGGCGTAACGCTCGATCACGTTAAACGATTTGACTATGATGAGCTTGATGTTCATTTGCTCGTGTTTGTGGACGGGCATTTTGCAAAACACCTTTCATCCGTGCAGGATTTACCCGACGGAGTGAAAGTGGGAAGTCTTGCCGAGGGCGTTCGTGCAGATGCCGCACCAATTCGGCAGCATCTCGGAAAATATGCACCGTATCAGGACGATGCATTTACGGCGTTGAGTACGGCGTTCATTCTCGATGGTGCCTATATATATATTCCCGAGAATGCTTTGGTTGAAAAACCGATACATATGCTCTTTCTATCGTCGAATCATGCGGAGCCCTTTGTATCGTATCCCCGCAATCTGATCGTTGCCGGTAAGCACAGTAAAGCGTCGATCATTGAAACCTATGCAGGTATAGAAAATAACCGGTATCTGACCAATACGGTAACCGAAGCATTTATCGATGAAAACGCCAATATCGAGCATTATAAAATACAGGAAGAAAGCAGCGATGCCTATCACATATCGACGACCCAGGTGCAGCAGGAAGCCAACAGCAATTTTGTATCGAATGCAGTAACATTCGGCGGATTGATCGTGCGCAATAACCCGCGGGCTGTGCTTGATGCCGAAGGGGTTGAATCTACGCTCAATGGGTTGTATCTTGGTACTGGTAAACAGCTCATCGATAATCACACGACTATCGACCATGCCAAACCGCATTGTAATAGTCATGAGCTGTATAAAGGAGTGCTTGACGGCAATGCTCGAGGCGTGTTTAACGGGAAAATATTTGTCCGTCTTGACGCACAAAAAACCGATGCAAAGCAAACAAATCAAGCGCTTTTGCTGTCAGATGATGCTTCAATCGACACGAAACCACAGCTTGAGATTTTCGCCGACGATGTGAAATGTACACACGGCGCAACGGTCGGTCAACTTGACTATGATGCGTTGTTCTATTTGCAGACGCGCGGAATAGAACGGGAAATGGCGCGTAATATTTTAACGTACGCATTTGCAAGCGACGTTGTGAATCATATAAATCTCAAAGAGCTGAGAGATTATTGTCATCATCGGGTACTGGTTAAATTACAGCAGGATCGACTTGAAGGTATAGATCAGGAATAATTCGGAATTATTATGAAAGCTGCGGCTGAAACGTATGCTCCAACTACGTCGAAGGGTGTCTTCGATGTTGAACGGGTACGCGCTGATTTTCCGATTTTAAATCGGACCGTCAACGGGAAGCCGCTGATATATCTTGATAATGCCGCGACGTCACAGAAGCCGGCGCGTGTTATAGATACTCTGCGCCGGTACTATTGCGAAGAAAACTCCAATATTCACCGGGGTGTGCACTATCTCAGTCAGAAAGCGACGGCTGAATATGAAGGGGCGCGGAAAAAACTCAGTTCATTTATTAATGCCCGTACCCCCAATGAGATTATTTATGTACGCGGTGCAACGGAGGGGATTAACCTTGTAGCGCAGAGCTTTGTTCAGGAACGGATCAGGCCGGGTGAGGAGATCCTTATCTCCGAGATGGAACACCATTCGAACATCGTACCCTGGCAGATCGTTTGTGAAAAGACCGGAGCGAAACTTAAGGTTGTGCCGATCAACGATAAGGGTGAGATCATTCTGGAAGAGTATGAAAAAATGCTCACCCCGAAGGTGAAATTTGTATCGCTGGTGTATATATCGAACTCGCTCGGCACGGTAAATCCTGTCAGGCAGATGATCGAGATGGCACATGCACACAATATTCCGGTGTTGATCGACGGCGCGCAGGCAGTTTCGCATTCGAAAGTTGATGTGCAGGAATTGGATTGCGACTTTTTTGTGTTCTCGGGTCACAAGATGTTCGGCCCGACGGGGATCGGTGTTCTGTATGGTAAGAGCGAATATCTTGAGAAGATGCCGCCATATCAGGGCGGCGGCGATATGATTAAATCGGTGACCTTTGAAAAAACCGTGTACAATGATCTTCCGTATAAATTCGAAGCCGGGACACCGAATATTGCGGGCGCTATAGGATTGGGCAGTGCCGTCGATTATCTTAATGAGGTAGACCTTGATGCAGTGTATGCTTACGAACAAGATCTGCTTGCATACGCAACTGAAGCAGTGAAGAATGTTGACGGCCTGCGGATTATCGGAACTGCACGGAATAAAACGGCTGTTATATCGTTTATGCTGGAAGATGTCCACCCTCACGATATCGGCACGATCATAGATTCGGAGGGTGTCGCGATACGAACGGGTCATCACTGCACGCAGCCGGTAATGCAGCGTTTCGGGGTACCGGCAACGGCGCGGGCATCGTTTGCTTTGTATAACACAAAGGATGAAATTGATGTACTTGTAAAAAGCATCAATAAAGCAAAGAAGGTGTTCCAATAATGTCTGAATTGAAAACTTTATACCAGGATATTATCCTGGATCACAATAAAAGCCCGCACAATTTTAAAAAACTTGATAACGCAAATCGTCATGCAGAGGGATATAATCCGTTATGCGGCGATAAGTACGATATTTATTTACGCGTAGAGAATGATGTAATACAGGATGTGAGCTTCGAGGGAGCCGGGTGTGCGATATCGAAAGCGTCGGCTTCGGTTATGAGTTCATTGCTGAAGGGAAAAACAAAAGAGGAAGCCGAAGAGCTTATCGAAGTATTTCACAAGCTGGTAACGGGAGACGCGGATCCGATGGAAGAACTGGAACGGCTCGGCAAACTCGCTGCTTTTGCGGGCGTAAGTGAATTCCCGGCGCGGGTCAAATGTGCAAGTCTTGCCTGGCATACACTGCGGGCGGCGCTTGAAAATAAAGACGATGTTGTATCGACGGAAAAATAAAAATTATGGAAGATAAAGAATTACTGAAAAAACAAGTCACCGATGCTATACGGTCGTGCTACGATCCGGAAATCCCGGTGAATATCTATGATCTCGGATTGATTTACGATGTGCACGTCGATGGCGATAATAAAGTAAATGTCCGAATGACGCTCACCTCGCCGGCCTGTCCGGTCGCGGGTACATTGCCCAAAGAGGTGGAGCAAAAAGTAAAAGGCGTAGAGGGTGTCGAGGATGCAAAAGTGGATATCGTTTGGGATCCGCCATGGAATCCCAATATGATGAGTGAAGAAGCAAAGCTTGAGCTTGGTTTATAATGTTCGTTATGTATAAAGGGAGGATTTACAATGGCTGATACACAAAATACCAACAACCAAACTATCCCCGGTCTGGAAGTTCAGAAAGATATCGAGTTGACCGAGAAAGCAGCCGGAGAGATAGGCAAGATTAAAGAGGAGAATAACATTCCCGCAGAGCATATGCTCCGTGTCGGTGTTAAAGGCGGCGGATGTTCGGGTATGTCGTATATGCTTGCGTTTGAGGAAAATCAGCGTGAAGGCGATATTGTCATCGAAGATAAAGGGGTGAAACTTCTCGTTGATGACCGCAGCTTGATGTATCTTCGCGGTACGGTACTCGATTACACCGACGGCCTTAACGGTCAGGGGTTTGTTTTCAATAACCCGACCGCAACAAAAACCTGCGGCTGCGGTAGCTCCTTTGGAGTATAAGCAATTCGGAAACGTAATTTTTTTATATATTAAACTTCAAAAGGGACGAATGTCCCTTTTTTGTTAATTATGAACCCGGAACCCGTACAAATAGAATTACCGCGACACCGGTTACGTGCTGCGAGCATGCGCGATGAAGGTGCTGTTGTTTTGATTTCCTGCTATGAACTCGGACATCAACCGGCAGGACTTGCTGTGCCTCTGGGTTTTCTGCAACAAGCAGGTTACAATCCAACTACGCTCGACATCAGCATCGATAATGTAGATGAGGAGATGATGTGCCGCGCACGATTTATCGGTATCTCAACCCCCATGCATACAGCAATGCGAATCGGGATCAGCGCAGCTCGTCGGGTTCGCGGGTTAAATCCCGAATGTCACATATGTTTCTATGGGATGTATGCTACGCTCAATGCAGATTATTTGCTCGACACGGTAGCGGATTCGGTCGTGGGAGGTGAGTTTGAAGAGCAGCTTGTCGATGTAGTGCGGCAAGTCGAGTCACGGGCAGCACTGTCGCGGCCGGTCACCGGAACATTGAAAATAAAACGCGAGCCCAATTTACGACGGTTATCGTATGCACCGTCGAACCGGAAAGCATTGGCGCCGCTTGAAAAGTATGCAAAATTAGAATGGAACGGCGACGAACGGTTGGTCGGATATGTTGAAGCAACGAGGGGATGTTTACATCACTGTCTCCATTGCCCGATACCGGCTGTGTATCACGGCAGGTTTTTCGCCGTCCCGCGCGAGATAATACTCGATGAGATCAGGCAGCAGGTTGAAATGGGAGCTGAGCATATCACGTTCGGCGATCCGGATTTTCTCAACGGCCCGACACACTCGCTGAAAATAGCTCGCCAACTGCATCACGAATTCCCCCATATCACATTTGATTTTACGGCAAAGGTCGAGCATCTGATTAAACATCGTGAGCTGATCAAGCAATTTAAAGATCTCGGTTGTATATTCATTATTTCCGCTGTCGAGTCGCTGAACGACAGCGTTTTAAAATATCTTGATAAGGGACATTCGCGTGAAGATGTTTACCACGCGCTTGAAATAGCGAGAAATGCCGGCTTATCGTTGAGACCGACGTGGGTTGCTTTTACACCGTGGACTACCCTCGATGATTATATCGAAATAGTTGAATTTGTCTATCAAGAACGTTTAATTGATAGTGTCGATCCGGTCCAGCTATCGATACGGTTGCTTATTCCGCCGGACTCCAGGTTGCTGACACTGCCGGAACTACAACCCTATCTTGGGGAATTGGATCAGGCATCGTTGTATTACCGGTGGGAGCATCCGGATCTGCGGATGGATGAACTCTATAAAAGAATTACCGCGTTGGTTGAGGAAGCGGGATGTACGGACGAGGATCCGGCAGTTATTTATAAACAAATTCGTGAAGAGGCGTACGCAACACGAGGTGATGCACCAACGACAGATTTTATGTATCCGGATTTTGAACAAAGAGAACGGGCGCCGCGTATCACCGAACCGTGGTTTTGCTGCGCTGAACCAACGAAAGAACAGATCAGTATTTAAAAAGAAAAGGATGATATAATATGGCAGAAGAGATTAAAATACAGGCACAGGTGGCTTCGCAAGAAACCTGTCAGTTTACTGTCGGCAGGCCTGTGTATGAGAATGGTGCTGTATTCTTTTCCAGCAAAAAGGAAGCCGAGGGCTCGCCGCTCGCGGAAAAAATATTCGAGTTGCCGAACATAGCATCGGTACTTGTGCACGATAATATTGTGAAGGTTACGAAAGCCGATCACGAGGATTGGATGTCTGTTGCAAAGCAGATCGGGACGATAATCCGTGAACAATTACAATCGGGCGAATCTCCGATTTCAGCAGACATAGAAAAGAGCTTACCTTCTGAAGAGGAAATCAGGAATAAAGTAAAAGAACTGATCGATACGCAAGTCAATCCGGCCGTTGCTTCGCACGGCGGGTTTGTTGAATTGATCGATGTAAAGAAGAACAATGTTTATCT
>SKXH01000217.1 GCA_007128495.1 Bacteroidota bacterium | reverse complement strand
TTAGCCGGGCGCTCGTCATTTCAGTTATCACCTACCTCTTCGTTGCTGTTCTTGCAAAAAACGGCTATTTGACGTCATCGGCACACGTTGCACAATGGCTGATCATTTATGCATTAATCATTCCATTTGCTGCCGGCACGGAATTATTCATCGCATTTCTGCAGGCATTAAAAAAGATCAAAGAAATGGCACGGGCGCAGGCGATCATTAAGCTCCAGGCATTTCTGCTTATCATTATTTGTACCTATATATGGGGATTCCCGGGATTTATATTTGCATCAATTGGCGCATACATCGTCGGAATCATACCGCTGCTCTGGCAAACGGGTACATCGTTTTTACGGGCACCATCAATACAGGCACCGGCAGGATTTATGGCTATCGCCGTATACAGTATGTTCTCTAACGGTATAAGTACAATAAGCAAATTTGCAGATATGTTCATTCTCGATCACTTCTCACCTGACCGGGATGCTATCGGCTACTATGCACTTGCAACCCTATTTTTATTCGGTGCAGTACAGGTTACCGCAACCGTTCAGCAGGTATGGACACCGTATTTAACCGAGCGGGCAGATGAGGAGTCCTGGTTCAGGAAACAGGTACGCCGGATTCAACTCCGGACCATCTTTTTGAGTATCGGCGTATCGCTCCTTGTTGTTATCGCTGCTTACGTACTGGTTCACCTGTACTACGGTACAGAGTATATTCCAACGGTTACCTATTTATCGATATTAATATTGAAATATATTTTATGGTCGGCGTATGCCGTCATGGGAATAGCGCTTCTCGGACTTGGACTTATGAAATATAACTTCATCGTCGTTGCAATAACAACACCGATAGGTCTGCTGTTAAGTTATCTTTTGTTACAATCGATCGGGATTACTGGTGTCGCCTGGGCACAAGTTATTACCGCAGCACTCGGATTAATCATGACGGTGTTTTATTATAAAAAAGCGCTGTTGAAACATTATTCCGGAAAATAAATTGAATCACAAAAACATGGCGGGACGAAAAATCTCAGACCTCTATCTTTTCATCCTATTATTTTTGTGGAAATTGAAGAATGTATACTGCAAGCCGATGCAATCGAGCTTTGCCTCCCCGAACTTAACCGGGACTGGCGGTGGTTTTTTTTTCGGAACCCGGAATAAAAAAGAATTTTTCCTCTCGCTGCTCGCATCATTTCAATCAGAAGTAACAATTTCACTCGAAGCAGATGAACTTAAATCCTCAATCGATCGAGGAAATATTGATGATTCATTCAGGTTTATATTTCCGCTCGGAAAAGAATACTGGCTCAGGCCGATTTCAAACGCACCTGAATATTTTCAGATAGCAATCGACAGGTGGATTGCTCATAATCCGCCTGGATCAGATCGATGGTACGATCTACAAATGAGCGCCATACGTACCATTAACTGGATTGCAGGATTCCATTTTTTATCTGACCATTTATCGATCAACGAAAAATTTCTCCGGCGTTTTTTTAAAACTATATTTCTACACGGGAGCTGGTTCTATATTTTTTCTAATTCACGATTCAGCTCGAATATCGAAAAATTATCACTATTGACCGCACTGCAGTTCACCGGCACATTGTTTTCAAATAGTAAAAAGGGAGATATGTGGCTGAGAAGGAGTATAAAATATATCGATAATACATTACTACTTGATGACCCGGCGATAGAACCATACTCATTTGCCAACCGTGTTGAGTTTTATACACTCAGTTACATTCTGTCGGAAAAGAACAACATTGCGCGATCCACTGAAATCAAGAAAAAACTGCACACAATGTATTATTCACTTTCCAACATTGAAGGTGAACCGGAAATAGAGCGGCAGGTTTTTCGACACACAATCACCGAAGAGATACCGATGTATAAAGGATTGATGACGGTCGGTGCAATACTCTTTAATGATCCGGAGCTCAAAAAACGGTATCCACATTTCAGCGAAGATGCTCTCTGGCTGCTCGGGGCAGAAGGATTTGAGAATTTCCGCTTAATATAATCCGCCAGGCAGCTATGTTGCATTTTCTATTTAAATATCCGATATTACATAAATTTTAAAAATAACCAACCATTAACAATAGTAATTTCATCGCTATATATGCCTGAGAAACAACCAACTTCACTTGTCACCGGCGGCGCCGGATTTTTAGGTTCACATCTTTGCGACCGGCTTATTGCCGAAGGAAATAAAGTTATTTGTATGGACAACCTGCTCACCGGCAGTATGGAAAATATTGCCCATTTGATGGGTAATGAAAATTTTCAGTTTATTAAATATAATGTGACCGATTATGTTTACGTCGAGGGGCAATTGGATTATATACTTCACTTCGCTTCACCTGCCAGCCCGATCGATTATCTGAAACTACCGATTCAGACTCTGAAAGTCGGTTCACTCGGTACTCACAAAACACTCGGACTGGCAAAGGAGAAAAACGCCCGTTTTCTGCTCGCTTCAACATCAGAGGTATATGGCGATCCACAAATTCATCCGCAGCCGGAGAATTACTGGGGTAATGTCAATCCGATCGGGGTGCGTGGTGTCTACGACGAAGCAAAACGATTTGCCGAAGCGATGGTCATGGCATACCATCGTTATCACAATCTCGATACAAGAATCGTACGTATTTTTAATACCTACGGCCCGCGTATGCGGTTACACGACGGCCGGGCACTGCCGACATTCATGAAACAGGCACTACAAGATGAAAATTTAACCGTGTTTGGCGATGGTTCTCAGACCCGGAGTTTTTGTTATGTAGACGATCTGGTCGAGGGGATATACCGGCTATTGATGTCGGATGAAATACACCCGGTCAATATCGGAAATCCGGAAGAGATATCCCTGTTACAATTTGCCGAAGAGATCATCAAAATTACCGGCACAACGAGTAAAATTAAATTTGAACCGCTGCCGCAGGATGATCCGAAAATACGGCAGCCGGACATCACAAAAGCGAAAAACGTTCTCGGATGGGAGCCGCAGGTGAAACGGCGCGACGGACTGATGCGGACATTGAAATATTTTCAGGAACAACTTAAAAATTGACATTTTGTAGACCCTTAATTATATTGAGATTATCTAATATTAATAACACGAAAATCAGAATCATACGGAGATTGCACCCATGCCTGACTCATCACTTGATGCTCTTGGAATGGTAGAAACAAAAGGTTTAGTAGGTTCAATAGAAGCAGCCGACGCAATGGTAAAAGCTGCAAAAGTAACACTTCTCGGCAAGGAGACGATCGGCGGAGGGTACGTGACAGTGATGGTCAGAGGTGACGTTGGAGCAGTGAAAGCAGCAACCGATGCCGGGGCAGCCGCTGCACAGCGTGTCGGCGAGCTTGTTTCAGTACACGTCATTCCTCGTCCCCATAACGATGTGGAAATGATACTGCCGCAACGCCCGGCCTCAAAGTAACGGTGTTATTGCACAATAGAACATGATCCAATACGCACTCGGGCTCATTGAGACACGAGGGCTTGTCGGTGCAATCGAAGCAGCCGATGCTGCCCTGAAAACATCGCACGTTGAATTGATCGGTAAGGACCGCGCGAGCAGCGGACTTATTACAATTAAGCTTGCAGGTGAAACGGCGGCAGTACGTTCGGCAGTAGAAGCGGGTGCCGCCGCTGCACAACGAATCGGTGAGCTTGTATCTACTCATGTAATTCCCCGGCCGCATGATGAACTGCTTCCATTACTTGAAAATAATCTAAATAATGTTGTTGCAGAACCGTCTGCAACACATCAACAAAAAACTATTTCTCAACCCGAGGGTGCCGTTGATGCTACATCGTATCAAGCAGAGCTCGAGAAACTTACGGTGCATCAATTGCGAACGATTGCTCGTTCAGTCGAGAATTTGCCGATCCAAGGCAGACAAATATCGATGGCGAATAAAAAACAATTAATTCAGGAGTTGTTACGAGCTCGGTTTGGATAATTATTTGCGTGCAGAAAGATGGAGAAGCTGAACAGAACACCTATTATTATTGCTTCGGTAATTTTTGCTATCGGACTTTGGCTTACCGTCAACCTCGGGTTCGATTATACTACCACAAAAGACATCCCCATTGTTCTTGAAAATCTCGAACAGAATGTAGCGTTACGCGAACCACCGCCGGAAAAGATACGCGCCCGGGTACGGGGCGAAGGATGGAAACTGCTCGGGATGAAACTTGGTGGAGATACTAAGTATATGGTCGACCTGGGAAATGAGCGCTCAACCGTCAATGTGCGAACAACAGCCAATCTCTCAGATCGACTGCGTATACCGAGCGATATCGAGATTGCAGAATTAGAACCGGCTGAATTTACCATAGAGCTTGAACAAATGTCGGATAAACGGCTCCCGATCGAACCTGTAGTTGAGGTTACTTTCCGCGACGGTTTCAGCAAAGTTGGGCCGGTATCAACAAATCCGGATAGTGTCATTGTGCGGGGTGCCGGATCTTTACTTGAAAAACTCGATTCATGGAAAACCGTTCCCGTGGAACTACGCGATATTCGTGAACCGGTCCGGAAGACAGTAAAATTGTCGGATTCACTTTCACAAATAGTTTCAATTGAACACCAAACTACCGAACTATCTTTTGATGTACAACCTATTGCAGAAAAAACGATTTCGGGTATGGAGATTGAAGTCGAAGGTGTTCCGGCGAACCGTGAAGTTGTAATTATACCACCCAGAATAGATCTGGTTATCCGCGGAGGAATAAATCAATTAGCGGCAATTGAGGATGATGATTTCACAGCGAGAATACATTATCGCGATCTGCTTGCCGATACATCGGGTAGAGTGACAGCCCAGATTGAGGGTCCCGACGATGTGAGGATAGTGCAGCGTTCACCCGAATCGCAACAATACGTGATACGGCGATCTCAGTAACTCTAACTTTAAATTTCCTCTTAGAATGGACGTTCAATCCTGAAAAATACAACAGCCGACTCGGCGCGGTCGGTCCTCCAGGCAAACCCTAACCGTGCATTGCCGTCACGCGATCCAAATCCGAATCCGATCGACGTTTTCATTTTGTTTATTGAAAAATCATCAAATCCACCAAAAACTCCGGCATTCCGGTCTGCATTGCCAACCCATCCCGAATCAACAAAAAGTAATAACGTTAAACCACCCAAAAAATTACGCGGAATAAACGCGAGCTGTGAAAGCACATCACTTCGCACAATATATTCCGCATTCATCAGCACCATCCGGTTCCCGAAGAACATCTTATGAGGAAAGGCGGGCAGTGTACCCAGACCGCCTATCTCATAAGATCGTTGTACGGGTAGATCACGCTCGGACGAGCCGGCACGCAACCTCAAATTCAGGTTATCATAGTTCGATATCGGCTGGTATCTGCGAACATCCACAATGTACTGCGTGTAATCCAGATCACTATTCAGGGATGGAGATGCATATTCCATTGCAGTAAGCACCCGCCAACCGCTGATTCGACGCGGCGACGGTCGTACCGAACTCACATTCAATGCCACACGTATTGCATTCAATCTCCCCTCGTCAATATCGGGATTAACTCTGAACGAACGATCACGCACGAATAAAGCCCAGTCGGTACGGTTACGCATACTTGACTGCAGCTCATTTAAATATTGCACACGCAGATGCGTCGATATCTTATGGGTATTGAGATAATGACCGGCATATAATGAGAAACCTTCACGATCATAATAATCACGGTAATCTCGTTGCAGGAAAAATGCAGCGAGATCGTTCTCGGCTCTGTCAATAATCCATTCATCTTTTGTATCGGTGAGCGTGTATATCTCACCTCCCAGCTCGAGCAAATTATTTGATCCGGCGACAAACTGCCGTGTAGCTCCTAATTGAGCACGCCATCGATGCGCTTTGAATGCATATCCGGCCTGGCCGTACAATGCCAGCGCCATTGAACCGTCCCAGTATAAATGTTTTCTTGAACCGAGTCCTATAGATAATCCTTCGACGCGATTATATCCTAACCGGAAGGG
>SKXH01000266.1 GCA_007128495.1 Bacteroidota bacterium | reverse complement strand
GCGGGCGCTTGTCGCTCCGGGCTTCCACTGCACGGTTTAACTGCGATAACCCCAGCACCGGCACATCAAGTTCTTTTGCCAATGCTTTCAATGATCGCGAGATTGCAGAGATTTCGCGTTCGCGGCTATCCAATCCCTTCGGTCCCTGCATTAATTGTAAATAATCGACCACAACCATCCCGATGTTATGTTCGGCTTTGAGCCGGCGGGCCTTTGCGCGCAGCTCGAGAATTCCAAGCGACGGAGTATCGTCGATAAATAATTTAGCGCGTGCAAGCTTACCGATCCGTGTGCTCAAGTACTGCCATTGATCCTCGGGCAAACGGCCTGTTCGCACTTTATGCTGATCGACCCTCGCTTCTGCACAAACAAGGCGCAGCACGAGCTGCTTTGCAGACATTTCAAGACTGAAGAACGCCACCGGTACCTCATATTCTACGGCTGCATTCCGGGCCGCTGAGAGTACAAAAGCAGTTTTACCCATGGCAGGCCTGCCGGCAACCACCACAAGATCGGACTTTTGGAATCCGCCCAAGATATTGTCAAGCGATGTGAATCCCGTAGGCACACCCGTAATACCGCTGTGCTTACCGTGAATGCTTTCGAGCATCTCCATCGTTTGATGAAGCGCCTGATTCATCGAAATGAAGCTGCGCTTGAGATGTTGTTCGGATATTTTAAATATCTTTTGCTCTGCCTCATCAAGCAGATCGAATGCATCTTCCGAATCTTCGTATGCACGACCGGAAATTTCATTTGAGGATGAGATAAGCTGCCGCATTAACGCTTTTTCGAGTACGATCTTCGCATGGTATTCTATGTTTGCGGCGGAGGTGATGCGGTTTGTCAATTCAGTCAGGTAATACGATCCGCCCACTTTTTCAAGTACCCCGCGCCGGCGTAGTTCTTCGGTCAGTGTAACGAGGTCTACCGGTTCGCTCCGGTCGAACAATGCGATCATCCCCTGGAAAATTAACCGGTGTGCCTCTTTATAAAAGGCATCTTCGGTGAGAAGATCGAGAGCCCGGGCGATAGCTTCTTTTTCAATAAGCATTGCACCCAGTACCGACATTTCTACTTCCACGGCCTGCGGCGGGACCCGGCCCTCTCCCCGATCGGGAGACGATTGTCTTTGTTGTGTTGGATAAATTTCTGCCATTTTGATTAGACCATCATTTATGAAGTTCTTCTGCTATCTCATTCACCGTTTTATCACCGAACATATCTCTTTTGATTTCAAGATAAATTTTCATTTAACAGATTATCGTAATAGTTTCTAAACGCTTTCACATCCTCCCACATCGTTTTTTTGAAATTCGGGTTACGAAGCAACGCTGCGGGATGATACACTATGATCATCGGGATACCGAGATAATCATGGATCTGACTGCGCAATGACCCCAATGGATCGCCCGTGCGTAATAGTGTTTGTCCTGCAATACGGCCGAGTGCGAGAATGATCTTCGGTTTTATAAGTTCTATCTGTTTATGAAGGTACGGCTCGCACTGTTCCACTTCCATCGGCTGCGGATCGCGGTTGTTCGGCGGACGGCATTTTAAAATATTGCAGATGTACACATCCTCACGCTTCAACTCAACCGCCTCAAGGATCTTGTTCAGTAATTGTCCGGCGCGTCCGACAAACGGTTCTCCCTGACGGTCTTCATCGGCGCCCGGCGCTTCGCCGATCAGCATAACATCGGCATTGGGGTTACCTACACCGAACACGAAATTCGTTCTCGTTTTCCCGAGGGGACATTTCATACAATTACATATTTGCTCGTTTAACGAATCAATAGTCTCTGCCTTCATCCATTCATCCTGTGTTGCGAAAAGAGTTTGCGTAACAGGAGATATCCGGCCGTTTGTTAATGTGGTTGTTGTATCGAATTTGGGGGTAGTATCACTTTGCTGTTTCGTTGTCTTTTCCTCCGTTAGTTTTTGCGTCGTTTCCTCCCGCTTCGTATCAGACTTTGTGTTAAGATATAATAATCCGCCCGATAATTCCGATTGGAATTTTAAAAACCGTTTCACATCATCGGCAATATTTGTTGCGTTATTATCCATTGATACAATCTAAAATTTTATGTGCAGCTTCGAATTTACTCATCAACGGGTATTCTTTTATCTTCCCGTTTTTACCGAGAATATTGATCCGGTTTGTATCGCTGCCGAAGGCAGACCCTTCTTCCGTCGGATTATTGATCACGATATAATCCAATTTCTTCTTCTCCAGTTTTTCGCGGGCGTTATCAATTTCATTTTCGGTTTCGAGTGCAAACCCGATAACGGTTCGCGAATCTTTATGCTCACCTATAAAACGAAGAATATCTTCCGTCTGTTCAAGTTTTAGTTCGGGCACACCGCGATCGTTTGTTTTCTTTATTTTCTGTTTCGCAGAAGATGCCGGACGAAAATCAGCGACTGCTGCCGCCATGATGATTACATGGTGCTTCTCATATTCTCGCTGCACTTTCTGAAACATCTCTGCGGCAGAGTCAACATCGATTCGCTGCACTCCCTGTGGCGTTTCAAGCAATACCGGTCCGCTTATAAGCGTCACTTCCGCCCCGCGTTGTGCAGCCGCTTTGGCTATTGCAAATCCCATTTTACCGGATGAACGGTTACCGACAAACCTCACCGGGTCGATCTTTTCATAAGTCGGTCCTGCCGTTACCAGCACCTGTATACCCTCAAGATCTTTTTTTGTTCCGGCAAGCACCGATTCGATTTTTTCAAGTATCGGTTGCAGCTCGGGCAGGCGGCCCGGGCCGCTCAAACCGCTGGCAAGATCACCCGACTCCGGCTCGAGTATGTGAACGCCGCGTTCCTGTAAGATCCCGATGTTGTGCTGTGTCGCCGGATGCCGGTACATATCAAGATCCATCGCAGGTGCAATGAGTAACGGAGAGCGGATAGATAGTGCCGTCGATGTTAATGCATTGTCGGCGATACCGGTTGCAAGCTTTGCAATTGTATTGGCCGTGGCGGGAAGGATGAGCATAAGATCGGCCCAGAGCCCGAGGTCGACATGCCTCACACCGAGATCGGTGCTTTCGTGTGTCGATTCCGGCCAGAGCGAAACTATGACCTCATGCTGCGATAGAGTAGAGAGCGTAAGGGGTGTAATAAACTGGGTTGCCGAATGTGTCATGATAACGCGTATATCGGCGCCCAGACGCTTGAGTTCCCGTACGATATATGCTGCTTTGTATGCGGCTATACCGCCTGTTATGCCGAGCAGTATTTTTTTATTTTTAAGCATGGTACAGGAACCATAAAGTTGGTACTACGTTTTTAACAGAACGCCTACTCTTCCTCATCCGCTTCTTTATAACGGAATTCTATGTCTCCGCGCAGAAATTCCGCGATCGAAAGCTCGGTCGGCTTCGGCAGCTTCTCAAACTCAATGCTGATTTTAACCTGATCGGGATTTACTCCCTCTTCACCTTCTTCGGCTTCGCCCGCAGGTTGTGCGGCCAATTGTTCGATTCGCTGGTTGTATTGAATCTTCAGCTCTTCGTTCAATTGCCGTGCACGCTTGCCCATAACCACGATCGTTTCATACAGACTCGAGCTTGCCTCTTCGAGCTCTTCAAGATTAATCGGTTTTACCGCCATACTGAACCTCTCTTAATTAGTAACTGAGTATATTTCTTTTTGTACAATTTTATCTACTTCATCGATAGCTTTATCAAGATCTGCATTCACCACCGAATAATCAAACGATTTACCTTTTTCGAGTTCCATCGGTACTCTCTCGATACGCCGTTTAAATTGTTCAGATCCCTCGGTATTTCGCCGCCGCAAACGCTTCTTGAGATCTTCAATGCCCGGCGGTTCAATAAAGATGAGTACCGTATCGTCGGGATAATGTTTTTTGATCGATAAGCCGCCGTTGACATCGATATCGAATAATAAAACTTTGCCGTTTTCGAGCGCTTCATCGACCACACTTTTTAACGTGCCGTAGTAGTCACCGTATATGGTTTCCCATTCAACAAGTTCATTCTTTTCAATAGCACGCCGGAACTCCTCTTCCGTGAGGAAAAAATAATGTTTGCCGTATACTTCATTGCGGCGCCTGGGTCGTGTTGTCGCTGATACTGAAAACGTATACTGCGGATTCCGTCGCAGCAATGCTCTGGTGATCGTTGTCTTTCCGCAGCCGCTTGGTGCGGAAATCACAATGAGTTTTCCGCGCGCGCGTGTCATTCAATATTCTGGATTTGTTCGCGTATGCGCTCGATTTCTTCTTTCATACCGACAACGAGCTGCGAGATCTCTGTATCGCTCGCCTTTGATCCGATGGTATTGATCTCGCGGTGCATCTCCTGCATAAGAAAGTTCAACTTTCGTCCGCTCGGATCGGTTGAATCAATTGCGTCCTTAAAGTATTTCAAGTGCGAGCGTAAGCGCACACACTCTTCGGTCACATCCAGCTTATCCGAGAGCAGGACCAGTTCAAGCTCAAGACGCTGCTCGTCGACCTCATCCGTGTGCAGAAGTTGATGCACGCGCTCGCGCAGCCGTTCACGCTCCTCCGGGATACGTTCCTTCGACTTTACCTCTATCCGGTCAACCGCACCGGCAATATTCTCAAGCCGCTGTTTCATATCGTTTTCAAGTTCGGCACCTTCGTTCTGCCTCATAGTTTGCAGTTGTTGCAGCGCCTCATCGACCGACCGGATAACCGCATCCCACTCCTCATCGGGAAGCGAGTCGTCCGAATCTGCATCGAATATTTCAGAGAACTGAAGCAAATGCTCGATCTTGACCGTCTCACGAAGCTTCAGCGTTTTTTTGAGATCGTTTAGCAGTTGGTAATATGCCTTTGCTTGCGGCGGATTCACTTTGATCGGAACCGCACCCTCATCCGCCGTTTCAAGGGTGATCGTTATATTCACTTTCCCGCGTGAGAGATACTTACGAGCAAGGTCTTTCAACTCCTGCTCGCGCAATGAAACCACTTTGGGGGCACGGACTGAAACTTCAAGAAATCTGTTGTTGACGCTTCTTGTCTCGGTGATCGCAGTGTATGCATTACCCTGCGCTTCGCCCCGGCCGTAGCCGGTCATACTTAATATCATATTGCTCGCTGTAAATGTGTTTAAGATAGCTAATATATGAAAAAATCGTTATATTATCCACAGTATGAGGAATTGATTTTCACACAACCTTTGCACACGGTAATCCACAGCACTGCAAAGTTTTCCACACAGTTTCCACAAAAAATATTGCACAAAAACATTATTTTTTGCTATTTTCCAAATAAATGTGGATATGATCAATAATTACTATACCTTACGGGAAATATTGCGCGAGGCAGGGCCTTATCTGGAGAAGGCCGAAATTACCGAATGCTACACCCAGGAGCGGAACCGGCTGGTCATCACGACGGCTACCAGGGATGAAAAAGGGCTCATCATTTCCTGTGAACCGCGCCGAAATTTCATGTACCTCCGGGACACTGTGCGCCGGGCGCGAAAAAACACCTTCGATACACTGACAAATATTCGCGGAAAAATTATCACCAGCGCCGAACTCCATCCATCCGACAGGCAAATTACTTTATTTCTCGAAGATGGTTCGCAGGTTGTTGTACAACTGTTCGGTGGACGGGCAAATGTGTATGAAGTGGATAGGGATGCGACCATAGTCGATTCATTCCTCCGTCCGAAAGAGACTATCGGTACGTATGTCGAATCACCGAAGGAAATTCCTCAACCGCCGGAAAGTTATGAAACGTTTCAGACCACTCTTTTTACTGATGTACAACAAACACTCAAGCAATCACTGAAACAATGGCTTACCTTGTTCGGCGGGACGCTGCACAGAGAACTTGCCGCACGTTCGGGTATCGAACTTGAAACGGTTATACAAGAACTCGATGATGAAGCCCGTACCGGTATATGGAACAGCTTCGTGGAAATTATGGAGGAACTGAACGAGCCGTCGCCGAGAATATACTATGAAAACGATAACCCGCTGGAGATGGGGGTGATACATCTCGCACAGCATTACGG
>SKXH01000137.1 GCA_007128495.1 Bacteroidota bacterium | reverse complement strand
GCCCTTGAACGTTTCGGATATAATCAATCGAAAGCGGCGCAATTTCTCGGTATGACCGAGCAAACATTACGCTACCGTTTGAAGCGTCTCGGCCTCGCTCCGTCAAGACAGCGGGGATAATTACGCTTAACTGCGGTAGGTCAATATCTTAAACCCGGCGCTATGACGGTGTGTTAAAATACAACCGTCTGTGCCGGGTTTTTTATATCTCTTAATCATATGGTTACGTTAAAACCGAACCCCCAATATTCTATTTTTTCATCAAACAACTGACCGTGTACGCTGAAACCGTTATAATATGAGAGAAATATATCAATACCCCGTCCGAAACGGTGACCGAATTTTAATCCTGTTTGTATTGAATGATTAGCATTCCATCCTCCGATTTCAACCAATCTCAAATCATACGCGACATAAGGAGTTATATATTCAATTTCAATGGGAAAAAAAAGTTCATATCCTCCCTGGAAGGCAAATTGTCCCAATTGATCGGGCGTGATGTTGAAAATAAATTGTGGTCCGGCGTACCATCGATGAATAAATGAACCGTTACGCCGGTATGACGCGAGGAATTCAATAAACTCCCTGCTGTAAATGATGGGCTCACGCCCATCGCGCCAGACGCCTTCGTCGGTATCGAAGTGTCCGTCAACGAAATGGGTGCTGATGTGGGTAAACCGGAAACGGCCCGCAAAAAGACCGTTACGGATGGGCCTGTTGTATGACAGGTTTATTCCAAAAAAATAATCGGTTGTAATAACCGGGAAGTGCATATTTTCCCAGCTTTCGAGTAGTGTGAACGTTAAAAATTCCGCTCCGATAGAAAGCGTACCATCTTGAAAATCTCGAGACAGGAAATCTATTCCGCTGCCGATATCAAGCCGGATATTGTTTCTGTCGCCATAAAATATAAACCCGACACGCGGTTCAAAGACGCTTGCCAGCGCGGGGCGAAATGTGAGCCCTCCCTCAAGCCACTGCCAGCCGTTTTCTCCAGCATACAAATCGTCTGCCGGCAACGGTGAATGCATCAAGAGCAAACAGAATGAAACGAACAATAGCCGTTTGAATTTATTTCTCATAACTTCTGTCTTTCCACGTCACTTTTTTACTGAACAATATTTGAAACGGCAGGAGTAACACGTAGGAAATGTACAATATTTCGAAAAGCAATATATACCGGTACAAACCGACTGCCTTAAAGGTTTTAAGTGCTTTAAAAAGCAGGATGCAATCGATTCCGGTTTTTATAAGAAGTGTGATGACTGCCGGGATAGCCCCGATCACGGGAAACAGGACAATGAGTGCATGCACTATAAAAACCGGGGCAAAGAATAAAAATGCAGCGGGCTCCATGTCACCTCCGCCGGTAGCCCACCGGTGTTTCTGGCGATAGAGTGCCTTCATATCCGGACAGGGATTACTTTCAATTAATGTATCAGGATCCATCGGAAATCGTATTTTCCATTTACCTGTTTTTTTTACAGCATTAACAAGTATATAATCCTCCGTCACGCTGAATGGTAATTGCTCATATCCGCCGGTATCGTCATACGCTTCTTTCCGTACACAGAGATTGTTGCCGACAGCCGTCAGCGGTTTATTAAACCCCGCTACGGCTGCGGCGACCGTGTAGAGAAAAAACCAGTCGAGCGCTTGCATGCCGGTGAACCAGCTCCACGAGCGCAGCCGGGTGAAACCTCCTACGATTCCGGTATCTTTATCGAAATATGATACTTGTGTGCTGATCCATCGACGCGGCACCCGGCAATCGGCATCGGTAAATAGATATATCTCACCCGATGATTTTTTAATCCCCTCGGCGAGTGCATTTGCTTTGCCGCGCAGGTTAAGCGACTCCATTTCGACCGGTACATACACTATATTGGAATATTGCCGGGTATACCGGCACATTATCTCGCCTGTGTTATCCGTTGAGGAATCGTTGATGAGAACTATTTCAGTAAGATGTTCGGGGTAATCATTATTTAATAATGACGTGATACAGTCTTCAATCGTGTCTTCTTCATTCCGTGCGGCGACAAGCACGGAGATTTTCGGAGTATCCCTTGAGAGTGGTTCTGCCGGAGGCCGCCTGATTCCGAACAAGAGAGCCAGGAATTGCACGGCGTAGAGTACTGTTATTGCAAAGAGAAAAGCTGTAATCATAGATATGCAAAAAATTATTAATAGTATAAGAAATTCATCGCTGGTATTCAACAATTTATTGATTCGTTATAGAGAAACAAGTATCTTTAATGTAAAGAGTAATTTATTAACTATATCGTTAGATTTATGATGCCATTGATTATTGGAATAGCCGGCGGGTCCGGCTCCGGCAAGACAACCGTAACCAATAAGATCATTGAAAGTCTTGATCAGGAAAAAATCGCCGTTATACAGCACGATTCATACTACCGGGATATATCGCACTATGACGGCGCAGACCCGTCGTCGATAAACTTCGACCATCCAGACTCATTGGAAACCTCCCTGCTTGTAGAGCATATTCGCCAATTTAAAAACAATGAGACTATCGAACAGCCGATATACAATTTCACAACCCATTCCCGTATGAAGGATCGGCGAATTATTCCGCCCCGTGATTTTTTAATTATCGAGGGAATTTTAATCTTTGTCGAGAAGGAGCTTCGTGATTTGATGGATATAAAGATATATGTCGATACGGATGACGATGAGCGGCTGCTCCGCCGTTTAAAACGGGATATTGTCGAACGGGGGAGATCGCTCGATTCCGTAATACGGCAGTATATCGGTACGGTGAAGCCCATGCATCTGGAATTTGTAGAACCGTCGAAACGGTGGGCGGATATAATTATTCCCAAGGGCGGTGAAAACAATGTCGCGATCGATATGGTGGTCTCGAAGATCAGATCGTTGTATCTTGCCCAATCAGTTAAAACGTAGGTAACATAATTACAAGAGCTTAAACGCATAACTTCTTTCTTGCTTATTATCGTCAAATATGGTATCTTATATTCCAATCGTAATATTTGGTAATGTAATGATTTTGTATCAATACGTATGACAGTTCGCCAAGGAGCACATCAAGATACTACTTCAGTCGAGACACATTTCCGTAAATCTATTTTAGAAAATGGTATTCGAGTTGTCAGTGAGTATATCCCGACCGTGCGGTCGGTTTCTGTCGGCTTATGGATCGATGTCGGATCGCGGAATGAGAATATCGGGAAGAACGGAATATCCCATTTCCTTGAACATATGGTCTTTAAGGGAACACGGCGTCGCAATATGCGTCAAATTGCACAGAGCATCGAATCGATCGGCGGATATATCAACGCGTTTACGACAAAAGAGCATACGTGCTTTTTTGCACGGGTACTGGACGAACACCTGGATAAAGCTGTTGATGTTATCACCGATCTTGTCAAAGAGCCGACGTTCAATCCGAAAGAAATAACCAAGGAAAAAAATGTAGTACTCGAGGAGCTGAAACAAATCGAAGACGATCCGGATGATGTTATCCACGATTACCTTGATAAAGTGATGTATCATCCGCATCCGCTGGGTGAGCCGATTATCGGGAATTCGGAAAGCATACAAACTATAGATCGTAATGATCTATTTGATCATCTTAATCACAATTACACTCCCGATCGAATGGTCCTTGCCGCTGCCGGGAATGTTGATCACGATGAACTGGTTGCTTCTGCTGAAAAATATATAGGGTCACTAAAGCGCTCCCCCTATGAGAACGGAAAATTCCGCTTGCCGAGAAAACGTAGCCGATATGTCGAAATTAAAAAGCCGGTGCAGCAAGCATATGTTTGTATGGGAATTAAAACATTCGGTGTCCATAGTAAAAACCGGTATCCGCTGCTCATTTTAAATGCATTGCTCGGTGAGGGGATGAGCTCCAGACTAAATCAGGTTATTCGCGAAAAGCACGGCCTTGCATACACAACGTTTTCATTCGTTAATTTGCTCAAAGATACCGGTATGTTCGGCATCTACGTCGGCACCGACACTGAAAAAGTAAATAAAGCAATGAAATTAATAAACAATGAATTTGAGAAGTTGCAAAACAAACCCATCCCCCGGGCTGAAATGAACAGAACGGTATCTCAAATTAAAGGTAACCTGATGCTCGGCCTTGAAAATATGTCGAGCCGGATGATGCGCATCGGTGCAGGTGAACTGTATTTTAAGCGGTACACCTCGCTTGATACTATGCTCCAGAAGATCGACGAAGTATCGACCGATGATATTCAACGGGTCGCCCAGGAAGTTCTCAATACAAACAAGTTTTCAACCGTAGTCTTTAAACCTTCCATGTAAACAAAAACAAAACGTCCCGTTACCGATATGATCGGGTGGGACAGGAGAAAGATTCTTATGATTATTGGCATTCCTAAAGAAATTAAAAGTCAGGAAAACCGGGTCGCTTTAGTTCCCGCCGGTGCACAACAATTTATCGATCAAGGACACAAAGTGCTCATCGAAACGCAGGCGGGTGTGGGGAGTGGATTCGATGACCAACAATATATCGAGGCAGGTACTGAAATTGTGCAGACACCGGATGAAGTCTACGCGCATGCAGATATGATAATGAAGGTGAAAGAACCGATCGGGCCTGAGTACAAGCTCGTGCGTGAAGGTCAAATTGTTTTCACATTTTTCCATTTCGCAGCGAGCCGGGAGCTTACCGAAGCAATGGTGAACTCACGATGCGTCGGAATAGCATACGAAACAGTTCAGAAGCCGGACGGTTCACTGCCGCTCCTAATCCCGATGAGTGAAGTTGCAGGGCGTATGGCTCCACAGGAGGGAGCGAAGTTTCTCGAACGAACGCACGGTGGCCGCGGCGTATTGCTCGGCGGCGTGCCGGGTACGGATCCCGCAGATGTTATAGTTATCGGAGGCGGAGTTGTGGGCACAAATGCAGCAAAAATTGCATCCGGATTCGGCGCACGGGTTACCATCCTCGATACGAATCTCTATCGTCTCCGGTATCTCGATGATGTCATGCCGAAAAATATAACAACTATGATGTCAAATCCGTACACGATTAAGAAAGCAACGTTACGAGCCGATCTTATTGTCGGAGCAGTTTTAATTCCCGGAGCAAAAGCACCGAATCTTATTACACGTGAAATGTTGAAGGATATGAAAGACGGTTCGGTTGTGGTTGATATAAGCGTTGATCAAGGCGGTTGTATTGAAACCTGCAAACCGACAACTCACGATAATCCGACGTATGTCATCGATGGTGTCGTTCATTATTGTGTGGCAAATATGCCGGGCGCAGTTCCGGTTACGTCCACGGTTGCGCTTACCAATGCTACCCTACCATACGCGCTCGAAATTGCAAATCGCGGGTACGAGGATGCAATTCGATATAACGATGAAATTAAATGGGGATTGAATGTACTCGACGGCAAGGTAACATATAAAGGCGTTGCAGAGGCATTCGATATGGATTATTATCCACCCGATGATTTGCTAGGAAAACCGAAGGTCACAGCAAATTAGTATAGTGGTCGGTTAATTGTTAATGGTAAATCGTTATCGGATGTTATGATCTGTATGGAGTATACTATTAACCGATAACGATTACCTGTTGAAGAATACTGCCGGCTGTGTAAATTAATTGAGTATATCACCGAATACAATAATAGTTATATATTCATGGCAACCATAACGTTCAACGAAAAAGAATATCAAGTCGACGAAAATCAGACAATACTTCAGGCCGCTGTCGGGCTGGGTATTGAGATACCTTATTTTTGCTGGCATCCGAAACTTTCGGTTTCAGGAAACTGCAGAATGTGCCTGGTCGAAGTTGAAAAGATGCCCAAACTTGTCATTTCCTGTATGACCAAAATTACTGACGGTATGGTCATCAATACAATGAACGAGCGGGTAAAGACGGCACGTGAAGCGGTGATGGAATTTTTGCTGATAAACCACCCGCTCGATTGCCCGATTTGCGATGAAGCGGGTGAATGCAAACTTCAGGATTATGCGTATAATTACAGCCGCGGGGTT
>SKXH01000151.1 GCA_007128495.1 Bacteroidota bacterium | reverse complement strand
GTCTCGTAGAAGTCGCCCAGCCGGAACAGTAAAACCGTTTCGGGATAGCGTGCCTTTATCTTTTGATATTGTTTCATCAACGGAGTTGACATATCCCTGCTCTTATCCGTCTAATCGTTCAAGCTGTACCGATGTCAATTCAGTTACTATCTTTCCAAAATCTTCGATCTGCGATGAGTGAATATACACATCAACCGTTGAATTCTCATCCGCTGATTTGAAACCGATCTTAATCCGTGCGGCGCCATTGTTTTTATTATGCTGAACCCGCACCGAGGTAATATCGTTCCAGTTAACCTGGGAATCGATTGAGACGATCCCCCGTTCGCCTATCATATAGAGCGGAAGATATTGCACCGACATTATGATAATGCCGAGTGTAAGAATCTGTGCTATTTGATCGGTTGTCAACGGATAACCCATTATCGAGAGTATGATAATGACCAATCCAATACCCACCATACCCAGGATGGAGATCAAACGTACATGATCGGGAAGTACGGTAAACCGCGATCCGATCATAAAAATATTACCGGCACTTTTTTGCCGTTCACGAAAGTACAAACGGAGGGCAATGTACAGGAGAAAGACGATCAAAAATATAGTCATAGCATTATTGGAATTTCTGAATAGATAATAATCGGCATCAATATTTAAACGCCATCGTTCTGCTCACCGTACTCCATCCCTCGCGTTCGTACATTTTCCAGACGCGTTCGTTTTCTTCCCACACGTCAAGCCAGATACTTCCGAGTTTTTGCTCCTTCCCCCATTCAGTACCTCGCCTGAAAAGCTCGGTTCCGATACCTTTACCCCGGATCTCCGGATCGACCATCATCGGATCCATATATGCGTGCTCCTCCGAAAATCCTTCGATCGTTCTCCGGACGACACGTACGAATCCGGCGACTCGTTCATCGACGAGCGCAGTCAATAGAAATACATTTTCGTCATCGACCTGCTTTTCGAGTGTTCGACCGAAGTACTCTGTAACATCGTCATCGGGCTGCGCGATCCAGTCGCGCGCCGTGTTCAGTTCCCGGTGATATTGATGAAGTTGATTATATAATTTTTTTATTACAGGAATATCGTCTTTTATAGTTCTTCTGAATGTAGCGATGATTCACCTCTTATCGTTTATTCTGAAATGCATAGTTCATTATTTTGTACGCCAGGCGTGCGACCGTCATATCGGGATGATGTAAGCCCTTTATGGGCGCAAGCTCAACAATATCAAACCCCACTATTTTCTTTTTCTTTCCCAGCCGCTGCAGAATGTTCATCGTTTCGTGCCAGTTCATTCCGTTCGGTTCGGGGGTACCGGTAGCGGGGATAATCGACGGATCGAAATAATCCACGTCAAATGTAATATAAACATTCTCACTCAGCTTGTCTATAATCTGATCCTCCCAGTGCTTCAATACTCTTGTAAATTTTCCCTGCCGGATTTCATGTGCATAGTAGGTAGACACTCCCTGCTCTTGTATGTAAATGGCCTCCTCTTTCGCCTGAGCACGAATACCGACCTGTACTATATTTGAAGGGTCAAGAAATTCACCGACACGCGCCATGACCGAAGCATGACTGTATTTATTGCCTTCGAATTCATCCCGGAAATCGGAGTGTGCATCAAACTGCAGTATCGACAGGCCGGGATATTTCTTCAAAAAAGCAGCAATGGGTGCGGATGAAATGCTATGCTCTCCGCCGAGAACAGCGACAAACTTATCATCCGCTAACAATTCGGCAACTTTGTTCTCGATGTACGTTAATGCTTCCTTGTTGACCTTTTTCTTTTTCGTTCCGAATGACAAAGATCGCGCCGTTGCAATTCCGACGTCGAAACACAATTCTCTATCGAGCTCTTCATCGTAGAACTCAACGTGCCTTGAGGCATCGAGGATCGCCTTCGGTCCATTCTTCGTTCCACCGGCGTAACTTACCGTGTGTTCGTATGGTACGGGCAGAACAACGATCTGAGAAGTATTATAAGTTGAATGCTTTTTCGGAAGTGCTAAAAAATTTGAACGGGTATCACGTGTTTGCGGCATAGGTCACCTCTTAATGAGAAAAGAACATAAATCCAGCTAATAAAAAATATATAGATATCACGTCCGAAATGCAACATATCACTTGAAATTATCGTATAATTGTACTATACTTTTCACAACAAATTCGATTAAATCCAATATGCCGAACCGTCTCCCATATTTTATACTCCTTGGAAGCACCGCATTATGGTGCATCGGGTTTTATATCGCGCCGTTCATCACCAATGCACAAACTGCATCATTGTTCTATACGGCATATACCGGCGTCTGCCATCAGTTGCCGGATCACTCGTTTCATATACATGGATCGATACTTGCAGTCTGCATCCGCTGTACTGCATTGTATACGGCGTTTCTTGCAGGAATTATTATGTTCCCGTTACTCCGCACGTATAATTTTTCATTTACAACACACCGGTATTACATCATTCTTCTTGCCGTGCCGATGATCGTGGATGTGGTTGCAAGCTGGATTACCGGTTACAGTTCTACAACAATATCCCGGGCAGTGAGCGGAGGGATGTTCGGATTCGGGGCTGCATTACTTCTGGTGCCGTTGTTCCTCGAAGCCGTTCATCAGTTCGTTAGCCCGAGATCGAAATATTCTCTATTCAACAAATACGGAGGATCAGTATGACCTACGACCAAGTGAGCACTCCTTCATCCCCTACCGAACAACCGTCTAAAATGGTACCTGCATTGATCGGCGGAGCGGTAATGGGTTTGATCAGCGCCACCCCGTTTTTAAATCTTATCAACTGTTTTTGCTGTGCAGGCATTATTCTGGGCGGATTCCTTGCGGTTTTTTTCTATAAGGATCAACTCACACCCAATATGCCTCCGCTTCAAGCAAGCGATGGACTTGCACTGGGCGCACTTGCGGGCGTCTTCGGATTCTTCGTCGCGACTCTGCTCTCGGCGTTCATATATATTGTATTCGGACCGGTCGCTACCGAAGCGACTATGAACCTGATAATTCAGATCATTGAATCTGCAGGTGTAGAATTACCTCCGGAGGCATATGATGAAATGATGGAGGGTGCACAAGAGTCGCCTCTTAATGCATTCAGTTTAATAATGAGTTTGATTACGTCTGTGGTATTCGGTATTGTCGGCGGGTTGATCGGTGCAGCGGTTTTCAAACCGAAAGGACCGCAAATACAGCAATAATTAAATTACAGACCTGACGGGTTTTACAAACCTGTCAGGTCTGATAAAGTCAACTGCATCTCATCAGGAATCGGCATTCTTCTCTTCAAGTTCCTGCTGCTCTTGCTGCTTCTGCTGCTTTTTCTCCTCTCGTTCCTTTTTCCGGCGGGCAAGTATATCTTTGTTCGCCTCTTTAAATTTCAGTTCGTCGCCTTTTTTGCTTGCCATTACTTTGATAACACTGTTATCTCCGTATTTTCCTTTCATCAGCTCTTCGGCAACCGGATCTTCGATATATCGTTGAATAGCCCGACGCAGCGGCCGCGCACCGAACTGCGGATCAAAGCCCTTGTCTGCAAGAAACTCCCGTGCTCCGCGCGTTAATTGCACCTTGATGTTTCTCGCCTTCATTCGTTTCAGCAGATCCTTCATTTCTATATCGATAATCTGTATGATAGCTTTTTTATGCAAGCTATGGAATACAATGATATCGTCTATACGGTTGAGGAATTCCTGATTGAAGACTCGTTTGACTGCATCTTCAATCTTTGTTTTCATCGAAGTATATTGGTTTTCCTCGTCTGTTTGCGCACCGAACCCGATACCGGCAACTCCTTGCTTGATATCCTTGGTACCGATATTGGAAGTCATGATCAATATTGTGTTTTTGAAATCGATCCGGCGACCGAGACTATCGGTGAGCATACCATCATCCAAAACCTGCAACAGGATATTAAACACATCGGGATGTGCTTTCTCGATCTCATCGAGCAATACGATCGAATACGGCTTCCGCCGGACCTTCTCGGTCAACTGTCCGCCCTCTTCATAACCGACATATCCCGGAGGCGCCCCGACAAGCCGCGAGACATTGAACTTCTCCATATACTCACTCATATCGATTCGTATGAGTGCTTCTTCTGAGTCGAAGAGGTATCGTGCAAGCACCTTTGCAAGCTCGGTTTTTCCGACACCGGTCGGACCGAGGAATATAAACGAACCGATAGGTCGATTCGGGTCCTTCAATCCGGAGCGTGCCCGTCTGATTGCCTTCGACAGCTTATCAATCGGTTCATCCTGTCCGATAATTTCCTTCTTCAAGTTCTTGCTCATCTTGAGGAGCTTTTCGGATTCGGATTCTGCAATCTTGTTAACCGGAATACCGGTGATCATCGCGACCACATCGGCCACGTTATCTTCCGAAACATCGTAAACAGTCTCTTTTGATTTGAGCTCCCATTCACGTTTTGCAATATCAAGATCGCTCAGCAATTTTTTCTCGAGATCGCGCAAACGTGCTGCCTCTTCAAAGTTCTGGTTCTTCACGACCTGGTTTTTTGATACTTTAATTTTGTCGACCTCTTCTTCAAGGTCCAGAATTTCTTTCGGCACGATAATATTATCGAGGTGAACGCGTGCACCGGATTCATCCATTACGTCGATGGCCTTATCGGGCAGGAATCGATCGGTAATATACCGGTCGCTTAAATGGACCGCCGATTCGATTGCCTTATCGCCATACAGAACACCATGATGCTCTTCATACTTATGTTTAATATTGGTAAGGATCTCCATAGTTTCATCAACCGTCGTCGGGTCAACCATGATCTTCTGGAATCGCCGGTCCAGCGCACCGTCTTTTTCGATATACTGCCTGTACTCATTTAACGTCGTTGCGCCGATACATTGAATATCGCCACGCGACAATGCCGGCTTAAACATATTCGAAGCGTCAAGCGAACCGCTTGCTCCCCCTGCGCCGACTATCGTGTGCAGCTCGTCGATAAACAAGATCACATCGTTGGCCTTTTCAAGCTCGTTCATCACGGCTTTCATGCGCTCTTCAAATTGTCCGCGGTATTTGGTGCCTGCAACCAGCGCGGCCAGATCGAGGGTAACCACCCGTTTGTCGTGTAATACCCGTGAAACTTTCTTATCTATGATGCGCAGTGCAAGACCTTCGGCGATTGCCGTTTTGCCAACGCCGGGCTCACCGATAAGTACAGGGTTATTTTTCGTTCTCCTGCTTAAGACCTGTGCCACCCGCTCAATTTCGCGAGACCTGCCGATAACCGGATCGAGCTTACCATCATTGCCAAGTTTTGTAAGATCGCGGCCAAAATTATCGAGCACCGGTGTTTTCGATTTTTCTTGTTGCTGCTGCCGTTCAGCGGAACCTCCCCGCCGGGATTCCTGGCCGTGTCCCTGCGCCTGTCCCTTCGGCGGACTCGACGGCTTGCCGCTTATGATATTGTCCAGTTCGTTTCGCGCAACGTCGTAATGAACGTTAAATTGGTGCAATATCTGCGCTGCTATATTGTCGTCATCCCGCAAAAGTGACAGCAACAGATGTTCCGTGCCGATAACGTCGGATTTATAGAGTTTCGCTTCTAAATACGTGATTTTTAAAACTTTTTCGGCTTGTTTTGTAAGCGGGATATTGCCGATGGTCAGCGTATCACCGGATGTTCGAACAGTATCCTCGATAGATTTCTTGAGTTTATAGAGATTCACCCCAAGATTTCTGAGAATCTTAACAGCAACCCCCTCACCTTCTCGAATAATGCCTAAAAGCAGATGCTCGGTACCGATATAGTCGTGACCAAGACGCAGAGCTTCTTCCCTGCTTAACCGAATTACGTCCTGTACTCTGTTTGAGAAGTTTCCTTCCATGGAATTAACCTACCTTATAGTTTAGAGTTTTGGGATAGTGACCTTTTGATCTTCTGTATTAAAACGAGCGATCAAGAGAATTAGTTTCACTATAAATTTTCACTTTCTTACTATAAAAATATATACAAATGGTGTTCGATTGTCAAGATACCGATTGAAATACAAAATAACGGGGATAAACGACATATAAATTGATAAAGAGCACAATCACAACCTTGACAAAAGTAATTTTTTTGAGTATTTTAT
>SKXH01000283.1 GCA_007128495.1 Bacteroidota bacterium | reverse complement strand
GAAAAAAATAAAAGCGCTGAGCTTGCAGTTGAACTGATTGCATCAGCCATGGGACAGAAAATTTTATAGAGGAGTGCTTTATGCGTAATGGGGTGTTCATTGTAATTCTATTGTTTTTTACCGGTCCGCTTTTCGGCCAACAATCACAACAGTTGGAAATCTCGCATCATCATGGATTGGATGATTCGTATCCGGTACATGTCACCGATATTATTAACACCCCCGAATTTATAGAGCGTGCTATTGAGGAAACCCAACGAAGAAATCCTGCATTATACCGGCGAATGCTTGAGAAACAAGCGGAACCGGTTGAGATGGAGACATATGAACTCGGTGATGAACGAAGTTTTTATGTCTTGAAATTTGCCGATCGTTCGGGCGTACGATATACCGAAGGTTGGTTCAATGAGATAGAGGCACGGTTAAAAGCGGTTGGCGATAAATCGTATATCTGGGTAGAAATCGAGGAACTTGAAAATGAGCATGTTACGCAAACCGAAGTCGATGCAATTTTCGGTTCGCTTGAAGTGAGTACACCGCCCACATCACAGGATCCAACGAAAGGGATTTTTGAATTGATAGAAGAATATTTCGGCTCTCCGCCGAATGTCGGGCCCGATGGACCCGGTACAGGTGAAGGCAAAACGAATGTACTGCTCACCGATATCCATGACGGATGGGATCCTGACGAGGGAGGCGGCTTTGTCGCAGGTTTCTTTTTTACGCTGGATCAGGATATTAATCATAATTTCAGCAACCAAAGCGATATAATTTATATCGATACATACCCGGGTATTTATAATCCGATCCGCGAAGTCCGCAATCCCGATAGACCGCTCAGTACTCTTGCACACGAGTATCAGCATCTTGTTTTCCATAATTACCGCGGCAGTGCCGATGCTGAAATCTGGCTTAATGAGGGACTCTCGGAGTTCTCTGAATGGTTCTGTGGATTTAGTTTACGAAGCCCTTCACGGTATTTTTCTAATACGAACCGGTCGATGAATTATTGGGGAAATGTTACGGATGATGATGTTTTACAGGATTATTCGCGTGTTGCGTTGTTCACCTTATATTTGTGGGAACAGCTTGGTGATGAGGTTCTGTCGAAACTCGTACAATTACCTGCATCGGTCGGGCGCGGAATTCAAATCGTAAACCGTGCCGCTGACGACCTCGGTGCTACCCGCCGTTTTCCTGAGTTACTTAAAGATTTTAACCTTGCAAATTACATTCAGGATACCGGTGTCGATCCGCGCTATGGATACGATTATGAATTGAGCGGCAGACCGAATCCGCGCCAATATCACAATAACCCGGGAACCGAGAATCGGGGACTGCAAGTGGCGGGTTATGCCTCGTACTTTATTGAATATACATTAGGTGATAGTCTGGAAATACGGTTCGATACCTCTACCGATTTGAAAATTAAAGCTATCGAAGTTGGAGGTGATGAAAAGAACGTCGTTCCGGTTTCTGCCGGAGATTGGTATGTTCAGTATGATTACGGCGACGTGTACCGGACAATTATGTTTGTTGTTGTTAATCAAAGTTCATCGACAACCAGTTTTGACTACGAATCAAAAGGAGGGTTCAGATATTATGTCGATGAATATAAATTTGATGACGGTATTCCGAAGCAGATACCCCAGGTCGGAGCAAATTTTCTCGGCTTGCCCGGCGGTGAAGCTTATGCCGGAGTAGGATGGGCTGTTAAATTCGAGCCGGAATTTCCCGAAAATCAATTATTAACTGCACGAATCTATGCTGCATTTGAACAGGAATTTCCTGGCAGTGATACACCGCCGGATGTCCCGAAATCGTTTCTTTTTCATGTTTGGGATGATGATAACGGAATGCCCGGTGAAAAACTTATCGAACCGTTTACCGTTGAAACAACCCGATCCGACTTCCCGGGTGAATTTATGGATATTGAGCTGTTTGATTATACCGAAGAGTTATCCGATATCCAGGGACCGGTCTACATTGGCTTTACCCATGGCGATGAATATTCCGTTCACGTCGGAATGACTGATTTACTCCCTGATGAAAATCGAACATTTGCTTATTTCGGTCCGCACGAAGATCAATGGGTTCGTATGTTTGATCTGACGGCCGGCCCGGATGAAATTCCACTTGATGGTTGGAATATGATGATGCGTGCGGTTTTCGCCGTATATGATCCCGACAGAATTACCGAACCCATACCGGATGATTTTGTACTTGAACAAAACTATCCCAATCCGTTTAACCAGGAAACAACTATTCAATTCAGTTTGCCAAGAGATTCACAGGTAAAAATAGAAATCTATGATGTTCTTGGCCGGAGAGTAAAAACTCTGGTAGATGATTTTAAAACCGGGGGACAGCATACCGCAATATGGGATGCGACCGATCAAAGGGGCAGGGTTGTCAGTTCGGGTGTATATTATTACCGTTTGACCGGAGGCGATTCTGCTGTTACCGGGAAGATGATATTTTTGAGATAAGGAAATTGATTCAGGGTGAAACCATTATTTATATTTCTTCGAAAACCGTGCCGTTCCCATATACAATACGGGCACGAGAAGTAGAATTACCACGGTAGAAAAGATCATTCCACCGATAACAGCCAGAGCAAGAGGCGCCCATATCTCGCTTCCCTCACCCATACCGACGGCCAGCGGAAGCATTGCAAAGATAGTGGTAAACGCCGTCATCAATACCGGACGCAGGCGGATTTTACCTGCCGTGATGACCGCCTCCAAAAGCTCCATGCCTTTTTCACGTAACTGGTTTATGAAGTCTACGAGCACGATGCCGTTATTGACCACAATACCGACCAGTATGACCATACCCATCAGAGCCGTTACACTCATTGTTGTGCCCGTCAGCAACAGCATCCATAAGACACCGACCGCTGCAAGCGGGATCGATACTATAATCAGAAACGGATGGAGAAACGATTCAAAGTTCGCTGCCATAACCATATAGACCAGAACAGATGCGACGAGAAATGCTATAGTCAGATAGAAAAATGACTCCTGCATGTCTTCCGCTGCACCGCCTATATCATATCTCATCTCACCCGGCATATCGACGTGCTCCATTTCACTATGAATATCGCTGATAACGCTGCCGAGATCGCGGCCGCTCACAGAGAGAGCTATAGACGCCATCCGCTGCTGGTCTTCGCGATGAATGCTGAATGGAGCAATGTCACGGCGTATTTCCGCTATGGCTTTTAGCGGTATATTCATATTCGGCCCCAAGGTTATGAGCATGTTTTCGAGGATATCTACATTTTCCCGGAATTCTCTCGGAAGCCGTACAACAACATCGTAGTCTTCACCTTCTTCATTATAAAATGATGCCACCGTTCCCTGAATACTGCTGTGAACAACATCGGAGACTATCACGGTTTGCAATCCGTACCGTGACAGACGGTCGCGGTCGATTAAAACGTGTAACTCGGGAATTCCGCCTTCAATGGGTGAGCGAACATCTACGACTCCGGGTATAGCGCGGATTCTTTGCATCGCATCTTCGCTCACAGTTCGTAGTACGTCCAGCTCGTGTCCGAATATCTTGACCTCAATATCCTCACCCATACCTGCCATGCCTTCTTCCTGGAAATAGAATTCCTGTATGCCGGGTACGGTTTCAATATACTTGCGGATCTGATCCTCGATTTCAAACTGGCTCCGGTCCCGGTTACGCCGGTTGACAAGTTCAAGCCGTATTCCGGCAGTATGGCTGCCCCGGCCTTGCATTCGTGCGAGGGGACCTCCCGCTACGCCGACTGTTGAATTTAAGACATCTTTTTCGGGAATGTTATCTGTGATATATTGTTCAATATCCCGGACGATTTCATCGGTTACATGAAGTGCCGTACCCTCCGGGGTTTCGATATTAAAGGCAATAGAGCCGGTATCCGTATCCGGGAAGAAGTCTGTACCGATGATGGTTGCGATTCCAAGTGAAGCTATGAATATAATCACCGCGACTCCGATGGTAAACTTCTTGTGTCCCAACACCCAGCGAAGGGCATATTCATATTGCGTACGGAGAGTTTCGAACCACTGAGTCACCCTTTGTGCGATCTTTGAAGTACCGATACGACTTGCTCCGCCTTTATCCGCGTTAATGGATACACCATTCATCTTCAGGAAACGTGAGGCCAACAATGGTATGAGCGTCAATGCGACGAGTAAGGCAACGGCGATGGCAAAGCTAATGGTCACGACCATATCGCTGAATAGTTCACCGGCTATTCCGGGAACAAACAATACGGGAACAAAGACCGCAAGCGTTGTCAGCGCCGAAGCAGTGATTGCCCGCGCTACCTGTGTCGAACCGTCGATGGCAGAGTTAATTCTATCGCCGCCGCCTTCCCGAAGCCGGAAGATGTTTTCCAAAACGACTATTGAGTTGTCAACTATCAGGCCGACTGCCAGTGCAAGTCCGGCAAGCGAAATAATATTTAATGTTAAATCGGCCGCATACATTACGAAGAATGTCGTTATGATGGCGATAGGGATGGATATCATCACAATCACGGACGACCGGAGGTTGTGAGTAAAGAATAATAAAACAACGCCGACGAGTATAAATGCAATGAGAGCAGTATTCCTCAGCGTAGCAATCGATTGATTGATAAATTCAGCTTGATTAAATATCTCGACAAATTGGATATTCTCACCGACGGCTTCAGATATGTTCGGGAGTTCACGCAGAACATTTTCGACAGTCTGTACTGTGTTTGCATCTGCTTGCTTCTGAACGACAAGCACCGTCGAGGATGCTTGATCGATACGCGATAAGCCCCTCGCTTCTTCATACCAATCACGAACAGTTGCAACATCTTCTACGTAAATCGGTTCTCCTTCATTTACCCCGACAACGGTTTTCTTAATCTGATCGACGGATTCGTACGTGCTTATTGTCCTGACCGTATACTCCGTATCTGTGTGTGTCAGATATCCGCCGGGTTGTCTGATATTATCCATCCTCAGTGCCTGAACAATATTGGTTACCGATAACCCTTTTGCAGAAAGTGCATATGGATCGAAATGAACCTGGATTTCGCGGTCTAAACCGCCGCCGGTATATGCTAAGCCGACCCCGGGAATACGTTCAACTCGCGGTTCGATTTGCCGTTCGGATATCTCCCGCAGATCGATGAGACTTGCGGTGGGAGAGGTAACCCCGAGGACAAGTACCGGAAAAAATGACGGATCCATCGCAATGGTCATCGGTTCGGCAGCGTCGTCGGGTAAGGCATCGCGTATAAGGTCAAGACGTTTTATAATGTCGATTTCGGCTTTATCAATATCCGAACCCCAAGCAAATTCCACAATAACAACCGAATTACCAAACATTGATCGCGAGGTGACCGTTTGTACATCTTCGACACCGACCATTACCTCTTCGATCGGCCGGGTAATGAGATTTTCAATATCCTCCGGTGCAACACCGCTGTAGCTTGTCATTACAATCACTACCGGGAATTCTATATCGGGCAGCAGGTCGGTTTGAAGTTGGGTGAGTGAGAACATTCCAAATCCGATCACAATGAGAAATATCATTGTAAATGTCACACCGCGACGAACTGCAGATGCTGATAAATTCATCGATCTCCTCCTACCAATGAGTATTCAACTTCATTCCGGATGTCCACGGGGGTTCCGTCAGTAAGATTGTTGTGCCCGCGAACGACGATCCGCTCGCCGGATTCAAGTCCACTCGTCACTTCAGTGGCTTTACGCGTTTCATAGCCGATTTCTATATCCCGACGAATTGCCCGGTTATCTTCGACTACATAGACGTACGGTTGTCTTACTAATTGCTCATCGATCAAACGACCCAGCGATTCGTCTACTTCCATTCTATACAGTACTGCCTGTACAGGGACGAGCGGTACATTATCTTTTGAATCGATAATGACCTCGACTTCAGCGAAAATGCCGGGGTATAATTCGCCGTCTTCGTTCGGGAACAGCATTTCAACTTTTGCAAGCCGGCTCACCGGATCGAATGCAGGTCTTTTCCTGGTTACGGAACCGGTAAAAACATTGGCGGGATTTGCCCGTACCCTCAAGCGTACTTCCTGGCCTTCCTGAATATAATTATAGTCACGGTCGACGACATTG
>SKXH01000288.1 GCA_007128495.1 Bacteroidota bacterium | reverse complement strand
TTTTATAAAACATTCAGTCTTAAACCGCGGGGACAGCATCTTGTCTCGGTGTGCCTGGGTACCGCCTGCCATGTCCGCGGCGGTCCCTCGATAGAGAAAGAATTCCAACAAGCACTCCGGTGCAAAACAGGGGAAACAACGGACGATAAAAAATTCACGCTCGAAACGGTTGCCTGCCTCGGTGCCTGCGCACTCGGTCCTATCGTTGTCGTCGATCAACATTATTTTTCAAAAGTTAACATCCATGATGTACGGCGCATAGTGCGAAAAACTCTTGAAGGATTGGATAAAGTTGATGTTGCAACGGATAAAAGTGTTTTTCCCGTAGATATCATATGCGCACGATGTGCTCACAGCTTAATGGATCCGAATTATTTGATCGATGGACATCCATCGGTACGGGTTACAATATATTTCGAGCGCCAGCACGGCTGGCTTCGTTTGTCGAGTGTCTATGGCAGTTATAATATAGAGTCCGAATATGAAGTACCGAAAAACGCGGTTGTAACTTTTTTCTGTCCTCACTGTCATACCGAACTAAAAAGTAATATTTCATGTCCGGATTGTAATGCCCCGATGGTAACGATGGGAGTGAGAGGAGGCGGTGTCGTGCAGATATGTTCACGCAGAGGATGCAGAGGACATATGCTCGATATAACGGGTGGGAATTAATATTATCAGGAATTGAACCATGCTTAAACTTTACTCCACAGATGATTTCAAAAAACTTCAGAATGAACAAATTACAGCACGGCAAACCGGTGTTCCGGCGATAGTCATTCCGGCCGGTACGTGCGGACAGGCAAGCGGCGCAAACGATCTTATGCGCATTGCGAAACGTGAACTATTATATAAACGTCTTACCGGATATATAAACCTTCGCATCACGGGATGTCATGGTTATTGTGAACTGGAACCATCGGTACTCATCGAACCGTATAGAACGTTTTATCCGAATGTAACCATCGACGGTATGGCTCGTATCGTCGGCGCCGTTCACAAAGGTGAAGTCCTCACAGATTTACTCTATACCGATCCCGATACCGGTGAACGTATCGAAAAGCAGGATGATATTCCATTCTTTAAAAATCAGAAACGTTCTCTTTTATCGCGTAATGAAAAAATTGATCCCATACGCATACTGCATTATATCGGAATCGGCGGGTATTCAGCATTCGTTAAAGTGCTTGAACGCGGAGACACTCGCGCTATAATTGATGAGATCAAAACTTCCGGATTGCGGGGGCGTGGAGGGGCCGGATTTCCGGCAGGTAAAAAATGGGAATTTCTTGCCAATCAGAAAAATAGTCAACGTAAATACCTCGTGTGCAACGCCGACGAAGGCGATCCCGGTGCATACATGGACAGAAGTTTGCTCGAAGGAAATCCTCATAGTATAATAGAGGGAATGCTCATAGGTGCGTTTGCTACCGGAGCGACCGACGGCATTATTTACGTACGGAATGAATATCCCCTTGCGATCAAACATCTTATTATCGCGATAAGACGCGCGTATGAGCTCGGACTTATCGGCGACAATATTCTCGGGAGCGGGTTCTCATTTAATCTCGATATTGCAAAGGGTGCCGGTGCTTTTGTCTGCGGTGAAGAGACCGCGCTCATTCGATCCATCGAAGGCAAGATGGGTGAACCCCGCCAGCGTCCTCCATTCCCCGTTGAAAAAGGCATCGACGGGAAACCGACGGCAATCAACAACGTGGAGACGTGGGCGAACATACCGCTTATAATAGAGCACGGTGCAAAGAGCTATAAAGAAACAGGCACCAACAACAATTCCGGAACAAAAATCTTTAGTCTCGTCGGCAAAATACAGAACACCGGACTTGTCGAGGTGCCGATGGGTATGACCCTCAAAGACATTATCTTCGGTATCGGCGGCGGGTCGCCCGGAAGAGGAAAGATAAAAGCCGTACAAACCGGCGGGCCGTCAGGCGGTTGTATACCCGTCTCGAAATTCGATCTTCAGATAGATTACGATAGTCTCGCACAGGCCGGCTCGATCATGGGATCCGGCGGTATGATCGTGGTGGACGAGCAAACCTGTATGGTTGATCTCGCCAAATACTACACGAGATTTCTGGTGGATGAATCGTGCGGGAAATGCTTTACCTGCAGAGAAGGTATCCGGCGAATGCATGAACTGCTTGAAGATATCTCAACCGGTAACGCAACACCCGAGACATTATCTCTCCTTGAAGAACTTGCCGCAGTTGTTAAGGATACTACGATGTGCGGCCTCGGACAGACCGCCGCTAATCCGGTATTATCGACGATCAAATATTTCAATAACGAATACCGCGAACACATTTACAATAAGCGGTGCCGTGCGTATGTGTGCAAGGATCTTACCGGTGCACCATGTAATGCCGCGTGTCCGCTCGGTACCGAGGCATGGCGGTATGTTGCACATATCGCCCGCGGAGAGTACGATAAAGCATACAGTGCCATTCGAGAAGCAAATCCGTTCCCCTCGGTTTGTGCACGAGTTTGCAGTCATCCGTGTGAGGAAGTCTGCCGCGCTGGTCTCGGCGGCGGAGAACCGGTTGCAATCAGAGCGCTCAAGAGGTTTGTTACCGATACGATCGACCCGGCTACCTATACACCTGTCAGAAAAAATGGCAATAACCGTTCCCGGAAAATTGCCGTCGTTGGATCGGGGCCGGCCGGATTAACCGCGGCACACTATCTATCTTTAAAAGGTTACGGGATAACCGTTTTTGAAAAAGAGGAGCAGCCCGGCGGTATGTTAAGCAGCGGTATTCCCGAATACCGTCTGCCCCGCGAAACATTGAACAAAGAAATAGATGCACTGCTTGATGAGAATATAGAATTGAAGTGCGGTACCGCGATCGGAGAGGATTTCACCACCGATGATTTATTCGATAGCGGTTATGACGCGGTGTTCCTCGCAATGGGTGCACATAAAAGCAAGCTGCTTAATATAGAAGGTGAGGATCTCGACGGTGTTTTTCCGGCCATTGAATTTTTAAAGTCGTTTAATTTACGCGGTGAAAGTTTGGCCAAAGGCCGCGTCGGTGTTATCGGCGGCGGCGATTCGGCTGTAGATGCAGCGCGGGTTTCGCTGCGTGAAGAAGGAGTGGAAAGTGTAACGATGCTGTATCGAAGATCGAGGTCTGAAATGCCCGCACTGCGGCATGAGGTTGATGCGGCAATAGAAGAGGGTGTTGAACTCGTCACGATGGTCTCACCGGTGAAGATACGATCTGAAAACGGTAAACTTGCCGGCGCGGAAGTGGTGAAAAACAAACCCGGCGATGTTGATTCATCGGGAAGGAAGAAACCGGTCCCCATTCCCGGTTCGGAATATTTCATCCCCTTCGATACGCTTATCGTTACCATCGGCGATACACCCGATGTTGAGTATATAGCATCAATGGGTATAGATGTAAACAAATGGGGAACATTGCAGGTCGATGAAGAAACGCTGTTGACTAACAGGAAGGGAGTGTTTGCCGGTGGCGATGTCGTTACCGGTCCGAATACGGTCGTCGATGCAATCGCACACGGGAAAAAAGCCGCCGTGATGATCGACCGGTATTTGAACGATGAAGAATTAAAACAGCCGGCGCTGCCGCGTATACCTTCCGTCTATGTACCGCCGCTTGAACTGACGGAAGAAGAGGCGGAAGAAGAGGCGAACAAACGCATCGAGCTTCCGACTATACCGGTGTATGAACGAAAACGAAGTCTTTCTGAAGTAGAATTAACGCTGATGGAAGAACAAGCATTATACGAAGCCCAACGCTGCTTGCGCTGCGATCTTGATTTTACGGGTTAGGATTTTTGCAATTAAGTCACTTTCATATAATGAAACAACTATGATCAATCTTACGATAAATGGTCTCCCCGTTACCGTCGACAAAGGCGCCACGCTTCTTGAAGCGATAAGGTTTCTGGGATTTACCGTTCCGACGCTATGTCATATGGAGGGATTGTCGCCGTTGGGAGCGTGCCGGCTCTGTGTCGTCGAGATAGGGAACGGTAATAATAACAAACTTGTCTCATCCTGTACGTATACCGTTCAGGAAGGACTTACCGTGCGCACGTCATCGGCCCGTGTCATGCAGGCACGAAAAATGATCATCGAATTACTCCTCGCAACCGCTCCGCAATCGAAAACAATACAGGATATTGCGGCGAAATATGATGTGCGCCGGCAGCGGTTCAGGCAGCGATACGAATCGTGTATCCTGTGCGGATTATGTGTGCGGATGTGCGAAGAGCAGATGATGGCAAAAGCGATCGGGTTCAGGGGCCGCGGCGATCGCCGGAGTATCGGTACACCGTTCGATATCAAATCGGAACAATGCCGGTTATGCGGTGGCTGCATCTATGTTTGTCCGGCGTGTGAACTCCGCTGTACCTACAACCAGCCCGATAAAGCGGTCTGCGGCGGCTGCGCGAATTTGAGTCCGCCCTGTTTAGTAGATCATGATGATGTAATGTGCTACATGGATCCGTGTGTCGCATGTGAAATTATTAAAAGTTAATTTTATCAAAAAGGAATAAGAACATGTCATTTTCTCGAATAAATTCATCGGCGGCAACGCTCACGAAAAACAGAACAGAAGAATCCATCACGCCCGCATCCGGTATGTGCGTTACCTGTGTGGACGGATGTATCGGGATGTGTGAAATAGGGAAATCTGCATACCGCGGTCACGAGGTAATTTATCCTCAGCCCTTCGGCGTTATTACCACTGCTGCGGAGAAAAAATATCCGGTAGATTATTCGCACTTTAATATTATGGGTGCCGTAGCCGGGGCGCACGGTGTGGAAGCCGACAGCGATAAAGCTATTTTTCCGGCTGCCAATCTTGAAGTAAAGATCGGTTACGATGAGGGATTGAAGTTCCGGTATCCCTGGCTTATTCCCGGTATCGGTTCTACAAATATCGCGAAGAACAACTGGGAAGGTCTGGCTATCGGATCCGCGCTCGCCGGCACCGGACTGACGATCGGCGAGAATGTAGCCGGTATGGATTCCAGGTCGAAGATCGATAACGGTACCGTAATCGAAACCGAAGACCTGAAGCGACGGGTGAAGCTGTTTCAGGATTACCAGCAGGATGGGTATGGCGCCATTATCGTACAGGCAAATGTGGAAGATACGCGGCTCGGTGTTCACGAGTATGTTATCGATAAACTCGGTGTGGAATGCGTCGAGATGAAATGGGGGCAGGGTGCCAAGAACATCGGCGGCGAAGTGAAGATCAAAGACCTTGAAAAAGCGCAGATGTTGTATAAGCGCGGCTATGTCGTGCTTCCCAATCCCACCGATCCGAATGTGATCAAAGCATTCGAGCGGAAGAACTTTACCGAGTTTGAACGCCACGCCCGCATCGGCATGGTAACCGAGGAAGCGTTTGCCAAACGCGTTGAAGAGCTTCGCAACGCAGGTGCAAAGTACATCTTTCTGAAAACCGGTGCGTTTCGACCTGCAGATATGGCGCGTGCTCTCGCGTATGCATCGAAATATAAGATAGATGCACTTACCGTTGACGGCGCCGGCGGCGGTACCGGTATGAGTCCGTGGCGGATGATGAACGAATGGGGTATTCCGCCCGTCGAGCTTCATTCATTGATGTACAAATACGCAAAACAACTTTCCGATAAAGGTAAGCACGTTCCGGCATTGATCGTTGCAGGCGGATTTACCATGGAAGATCAGATTTTTAAAGGACTCGCGCTCGGCGCGCCGTTCGTGAAGATGGTCGGAATGGCGCGGTCGCCGATCGCGGCGGCGATGGTTGGTAAAACGCTCGGACAAACTATCGATACGGGACAGTTGCCGGTATATGTCGAGCGCTTCGGAAATACAATCGACGAAATTTTCGTGACGGCAAGCGAGTTAAGAAATGAACTTGGCGATGAGGAGTTCTCACGCATCCCGACCGGAGCTATCGGTCTCTACACCTACTACGAACGTCTCGCGCAGGGATTACGCCAGCTTATGTGCGGCAGCAGGAAATTTGCCCTCGAGTACATTGCACGCGACGATCTTGCCGCGCTCACAAAAGAAGCATCGGAGATAAGCGGCATACCGTATGTAATGGACCTCGATGCACAGGAAGCGGAAGAGATGCTGAATTTTTAAATGAAGGCAAATGTGCCCGGCACGTTCAGTATGCAACGGAGTA
>SKXH01000152.1 GCA_007128495.1 Bacteroidota bacterium | reverse complement strand
CTCTGACCTCTGACCTCTACAACCCAATCATTATTAACATACTTTCACCCAATCAATCACCCATCCAATCATCCCCACTCCCCCACACATACCCTCACTTGAACGAGAAGTATTTTTTTAAGATATTGATTCTTAAATGATAATATCCCAGTCACCATATAAGTTATGAATCGCAGACCGAATCATCACCTTCCATCGATACTCGTCACCGGTGCATCCGGCTTCATCGGACGTCATTTTCTTGAAGCAGCTAAGAATCGATTTAAAATATATGGCCTTTCCCGCGCTATAAGCGACCGCTCTATGATCCCGAAGCATCCCAACATACAATGGATCGATGCGGATATCGGGAATTTTTTCTATCTGCACAGTGCTCTCTCCGATCTACGGGTTCAGGGCGGTGTGGATTATGTAGTCCATCTTGCAAGTTTTTATGATTTCAATTACGACGAAAATCCGGAGTATATGCGTACCAATATCGTCGGTACGAAAAATATACTCGAAGAATCACGACGGCTGAACATCAAGCGTTTTATTTTTGCAAGCTCGCTTGCGGCATGCGATTTTTCAAAAGGACAGATCATCAATGAGCAATCGCCTGCCGATGCCGATTTTTGGTATGCGCGGTCAAAGCGTGAGGGGGAGGAACTTGTCAAATCTTTATCCCACGAATTTCCCGGTGCAAACTGCCGTTTTGCCGCAACGTTCAGTGATTGGTGTGAGTACGGGCCGTTGTATGTTTTTTTAAACACATGGTTGTCAAATGGCTGGAAATCCCCCATACTCGGCGGAAAAGGAAAATCAGCAATTACCTATATCCATGCAAATTGTCTCGTCCGTTTCCTTCTCCGCATAATTACAATAAGTGATGATCTCCCCCGTATCGGAACATATATTGCCAGTCCAAATGAACCCGTAAGTCATCGTGAACTTTTTATCCGTGCAACGCGCTTCTATTTTGGTGAGACAAAAAAACCGGTGTTTATGCCGAAGTCCATTGCAGCACTGGGTGTATATGGGATGGATTTATTCGGTAAAATAACGGGCAAGCGGCCGTTCGAAAAACCGTGGATGATGCGATACATTGATAAACAATTGCGTGTCGACAGCCGGCAAACAAGAAACATACTCGATTGGGAACCGACCGAGCGGTATACGATAACACGCAGGTTGCTTTATATGACTGAAAGAATGAAAAGTTATCCGTATGAATGGCATAAACGGAACGCGAGAATGTTGAAGTCAATTCAACTGCCGTCGAACTTTTTGTTATATGAAGCGCTCGATACCGTCAGGGAACCGGTTATCGATAAGATCATAGAGTATTTGGTGAACGATGAAAACAAAGAGCGATTTTTAAATTACCGGCTGCTGCATCATACCACACTACGAAAAGATCTTACTGCCATATATCAGTTTCTTTCGGCTTCGGTGCGCGGTCACGACCGCATGTCTATGCTCGCCTATGCACGGCAGCTTGCGTTTGTACGAAGCCGCCAGGGTTTTCCATTTGAAGAAGTGAGGGATGCGTTATCGGTATTTAATACCGTTGTCCGGGAGGAACTGAAATCCCTGCCAATGCTTGAGGGATTGGAGCAATTTGTCTACGATGAAATTACCCTTACCTTCCAGCTAATGATCGACGAGCTCGAGGGGGGATACGAGGATGCAGAAAAAGAACTAACACAAGACACTCCGACCGCTCAATCATCCGGAATATTGGAATAACCTGCGGAAATCCGCAATCCCGATAGCGGATTTTCGCTCACGCCTGTTATCATAAACGAGAATACAGTCGAAATACTCTATTTTTTTATGGCATAATACTTGTCATAATTTAATGCAATAAAATACTACACAGATATCGCATATTTCAACACTTCATATCATTCCTTCTGGAGGTTTTATGACAAAAATCACCGTTGATCCTTTGAACAGAGTTGAGGGTCATCTGAAAATTGAAGCTGTGGTGGAGAATGGCGAGGTCAAAGAAGCAAGGAGCGCGGGTACAATGTGGCGGGGATTCGAGAACATCCTGCGGAACCGTAATCCGCTTGATGCGCAGCGCATAACACAGCGTATATGTGGTGTCTGCCCGATCGCTCATACTATTGCATCGACACTTACGCTCGATGAAGCGTTCGGTATCGCAGACCGGATACCGGAAAACGGCAGAATCATACGCAACTTAATACTGGGTTCGAATTTCCTGCAGTCACACATCCTGCACTTTTACGCACTTGCCGCACTCGATTATGTCGATGTTGCCGCAGCCGCCGATTATACGGGTAATGACAGGCATCTGAAACAGGTGCGATCGTTTATAGAACGCGGATCCCTGTACCCGTTCTTTCCGAGATATGAAGGTGATTATCGACTCAGTAAAAATGAAAACGTTCAGGCAGTAAAACATTATGCCGAGTCCCTGGATATTCGCAGGTTGTCACACGAACTCCTTGCGATCTGGGGGGGTAACATGCCGCAAAGTGTTGCCATTGTTCCGGGCGGAGTGACCGAGAATCCTACCGTTTCGAAGATTGCTGATTTCCGTTTTCGTCTTAAAAAGATCAGCCATTTCATAGAGAATGCATACATCCCCGATGTATTGATGGCTGCATCACGATATCCGGATTATTTCGAGATCGGCGGCGGGGTGAAAGAGTATTTATCATACGGCTGCTTTGAACTTGACAATGAACCCGATCTCGTGAAACGTGATCGTCTGTTAAAAGCCGGCAGGATCACTCTAAGCGATCTCCGGAAGCTGCCGCTTGATCCCCAGAAAATAACGGAAGACGTAACGCATTCCTGGTACAAACAGAACGGTGCGCTGCATCCTTCGGTCGGTGTAACCGATCCCGATCACGAAAAAGAAGGAGCATATTCATGGCTGAAAGCGCCGCGGTATGATGATAAACCCTATGAAGTCGGTCCTCTGGCACGGCAGCTTATGGCTTATGTCGACGGCTATGAGCCGACCGTTACCATGGTTGATGCGGTGCTCGGCCAGTTCAACGCATCGCCGGCAGTCCTGGGATCGACCCTCGGCCGGCATGCCGCGCGTGCGATCGAAGCGAAGATCGTTGCGGACCGCATGGCTGAATGGGTGCTTGAATTGAAACCGGGCGAACCGGTGCACACACACTTCGAGTACCCCGAGGAGGCAACAGGGTATGGTATAACGGAAGCTCCCCGAGGCGGTGTCGGGCACTGGGTATCGATAAAGAATTACAAAATCGATAATTACCAGGCAGTTGTGCCGACGACATGGAATGGTTCTCCGCGCGACGATAAAAATGTGCCGGGTCCGATCGAACAGGCGCTTGAAGGAACACAGGTACGCGATGAACAAAATCCGTTCGAGCTGGTTCGCATAGTACGCTCGTTCGATCCCTGTCTTGCATGTGCCGTTCACGTGGTGACACCGAAAGGTAACGAGGTAGCACGATTCGTGGTAGAGGGATAATATGTGGGCAGAATTACACTATAAAAGACCGATCCTCGTTGCCGGTGTCGGTAATCTTATACAGCGTGATGACGGTTTCGGTGTGCATCTTGTACGGGCGCTTGCACAAGAATCTCTGCCGGATGATGTGGATCTGTTCGACGGAGGGACGCTTGGGGTGGACATGTTACCCTGGCTTGAAGGACGCCGTAAGATCGTTTTTGTAGATTCGGTGCAGGCGCGGATGGAGCCGGGAACTGTCTTTAGGTTTGAACCGGATGAACTGTCCTATCAAACAGAAGAGAAAACCTCTGTTCATCAGATTGGCTTGACAGACACGCTGGCAATGGCCAAGTTGCGGGGTACGGCACCTCAGGAAGTAGTTATTATCGGGGTTCAACCGGAAGTGATCGCCTGGGGTGATGAATTATCGTCCGTAGTACAAAAGGTTATCCCGAAAGTCATCGATCTTGTGAAAAAAGAAATTACAATGAATAATACCATTTCGGAGGAATATAATGAGTGAACAAAAACAATGGACACGCAGGCAGATATTAAATCTGTTGGCGAAAGGTTCGGGTATTCTTATGGGTGCAAGCTTGTTCCAGATACCCGGGTTCACAAAACTCTTTGCGGAAACGGTGGAAGAAGTCCCCGTACTGTTTTTGCAGGGTGGAAGTTGCACCGGCTGTTCGGTATCATTATTAAATTCGGTCAGCCCAACTATACAGGATGTGTTGCTGGGTGAAATACTGCCCGGAACATCGTTGAGCACCTTATGGCACTCGAATGTATCGGCGGCGCAGGGACATCAGGTAATGGAAATAATCGATGATGTCAAAGCCCGCCCGCCGGGAAGTTTCGTTCTCGTTATGGAAGGGACGATACAGACAAAGGACGACGGTGTCTATTGTGAATTCGGCGAGCGCAATGGCGAACACGTTACCATGTACCAGCATCTGCTCGAGCTTGCGCCGAATGCAATGGCGATCATTTCAATGGGAACCTGTGCAGCGTTCGGCGGAATACCGGCGGCACCTCCGAATCCAACAGGAAGCAAATCGGTGAAAGCCGTGCTCGATGAACATGGAATCGATACACCGGTTGTTAACGTACCGGGCTGTCCACCGCATCCCGATTGGGTTGTCGGTACGATCGCGACCGTACTTATCGGCGGACTCGGTGCGGTAGAGGTCGATGAACACGGCAGACCGAAAGCATTCTATGGTACTTTAATACATGATAATTGTCCGTTGCGTGGACAATTCGATAAAGGTATTTTCGCAAAGGACTTCGGCGATAAGGGATGTCTCTATGAACTCGGTTGTAAAGGACCGATCACGCACAGTGATTGTCCGAAACGAAAGTGGAACAACGGTGTGAACTGGATAATCGGTGCCGGTCATCCGTGTATGGGATGCGTCGAGCCGTTTTTCCCCTATAAAGATAATATATTCGAACGGGTACCTATTCATTTTGCCACTGCTCCCGATAGCTATCCGCCGATCGTGACGGATCGTCCATCGAAAGTTGATCCGGTTGTAACAGGTGTTCTCGGTGCGGCGGCAGGTGCTGCAGGCGGAGCTGCTGCAATGGCGAGGAAGAAAAAGAAACAGGAAGAGCCAACGGAAAAAGAAAAGGAGGAATAATATATGTCAGTCAACAGACGAACATTCCTCAAAACGACTGCGGCAGGAATCGGTGGTGGTGTGCTCGCTGCTCAACCGGCAAAAGCAGCACGGCCGCGCAAAGCACTCGATACCGATCTTGCGATGCTCAACGATTGTACGAAATGCATCGGATGCCGTGCGTGTCAATCGCAATGTAGGTTAACACACGGTCTCGAGCGCGACGGTACCGATCCGCGTTACGATATGCCGCTGGATTTAAGCGGACGCAGTCTGACATTGATCAAGATGCACAAGCAGGATGATTTCTTCACCTTTGTAAAAAAACAATGTTTACATTGCGGCGATCCTTCATGTGTTTCGGTGTGTCCGGTTGCGGCATTTAAGAAACTTGACAACGGTATCGTTGCCTATAATAAAGATGCATGCATCGGGTGTCGCTATTGCATGATTGCGTGTCCGTGGGATGCACCGACCTTTGAATACGACCGTGCCTTGCCTCTCATACAAAAGTGCGACTTCTGTGAAGACGCCCGTATAGCGCATGGCCATCCGCCCGCATGTGCTGACGCTTGCCCTGCCGATGCGATTAAGTACGGCAAACGAGGCGATCTCATTAAAGAGGCATACGAGCGTATCAGGAATAATCCCGAAGTTTATAACGATCACGTGTACGGCGAACACGAACTGGGTGGCACATCGGTACTTGTACTTGCCCCGAAGGAAGTACGGTTCGAAGATCTCGGATATCCGCTGTACGGCGATACGCCGCCATTCAGATTACAGGAGGATATTCAGCACGGGATATTTAAATACTTCATTCCGCCCGTGGCGTTATATGCAGTGCTCGGATTTATAGCCTACAAGACGCGCCGTAATAAAGAAGACGATTCAACCAAAAAAGATGAAAAGAAAGGATGAACTATGGATCACAAAGCCGCTCCGGGGAATCAGCGATTATGGACACCATGGTTCACCTTTGGTGTCATTTTAGTTGCAGTTGGTGCAGCCATTATTATCTACCGGTTTTTTACAGGGCTGGGAGCAGTTACTAATCTTAACGACGGGTTCCCATGGGGTTTATGGATCGCGTTCGATGTTGTTACCGGTGTTGCACTTGCCGCCGGAGGATT
>SKXH01000141.1 GCA_007128495.1 Bacteroidota bacterium | reverse complement strand
CTCCGGGATATGTTATATACTGCAACCGAGTATTACGATGGGCCGATCGCACTGCGGTATCCGCGGGGTAATGCGCTCGGTATTCCTCTTAAAGATGAATTTGAGAAACTCGAGATCGGAAAAGGCGAGATCGTTCGTAACGGTGAAGATGTTGCAATTATTGCAGTCGGTAATATGGTGATGCATTCACTCAAGGCGGCAGATATTTTGCAGCAAAACGGTATACTTGCCGAGGTAGTCAATGCACGTTTCGTCAAACCGCTTGACGAAGTTCTGCTGCGCGATATTGCCGACCGGTTCACCCATATCGTAACTGTAGAAGATAACTCTGTCGTCGGAGGTTTCGGAAGCGGTGTGGCGGAATTCTTCGCCAACAACGGATTGAATAAAGTGAAGCTGCGAATGCATGGTATTCCCGATAAATTTATCGAGCACGGAAAACCAAATGAACTACACGAAATTGTCGGCATAGATCCCGAGGGCATAGCACGGATCGTTGCAGAGCACGTGAAGGGAAAAGATAAAGCAGTAAAGCTGGTGAGCAAATAAAAAACTGAATACTGATACGCTGATTCGATCGTACAGCGGATTGCGTTCAATCCCACAACAAAAATGATAAACTCTTCAATGAATCATGTCAATGTAGCGGTAGTAGGTCTTGGATGGATAGCTCAAGTTGTTCATATGCCCATTCTCGAAAAATTACCAGATGCTTCGGTGATCGCTGTTTGTGATAAAGATAAAGCCAGGGCACGATATGTTTCTGAAAAGCTCGGCATTAAAAATGTATACACCGACATCGAGACAATGCTCAAACAGGAAGATATACACGCTGTACACGTCTGTACGCCGACCGATTCTCACGCATCTCTCGCTATAGCGTGTCTTCAGGCGGGTAAAGATGTGCTCGTCGAGAAACCCCTTGCACGGACATATGACGAGGCAGCGCGCATTGTTGATGCCGCGAAAAAATCCAACCGGAAAGTAATGGTCGGGATGAATAATCGTTTTCGCCCCGATGCTATGATACTTCGCAGCTTTATCGAGGCCGACGAGCTGGGTGATATCTTTTATACAAAAGCCGGATGGTTACAGCGGCAATCAAACCAGAAGACATGGCGGTCCCGCAAAGAGATATCGGGAGGCGGTGTTTTTATCGACATTGGTATCGTGATGCTCGATATGTCGCTCTGGATGATGGGATATCCGAGCATCGAGAAGGTATCTTCAATGGCGTACTATCACGAAACCCAGAACGTTGAGGATTCCGGAGTGTCAATGCTCAAGATGAAGAATGGTACCACCATCACGATCGAAGTGAGCTGGTCGCTCAATATCGAAGACGATATTTTCTACTGCAATATTTTCGGTACGTCCGGCAGCGCACGTTTAAATCCTTTGCGTGTAAACAAACAACTTCACGGTAACCTTGTCAACATGACACCGGCAAAACTCGAAAAACCTCAGAGTTTGTATAAACGCTCATATGAAAACGAGATCAGACACTTTATCGGCTCCGTTCGCGGATTACATCCGATCATCTCAACGGGAGAAGAAGCATTGCAGCGAATGCGTATAGTCGATGCAATGTATGAATCTGCCAACAGTAAAAAGGAAATATCCGTCTCCGTTGATTGAATTTGTGAGTCTGCTATAATCAGTGGTTCATCTACCTTTTAAGAGTTAACTCAATTTATTTAATCGCAAGTCAAGATACATACAATGAATACTATTGCATTAATTACCGATTTCGGTATGGCCGACGGTTTTGTCGGTACAATGAAAGGCGTTATCTCGACGATCGCGCCGCAGGCACACGTTATCGATATCTCACATGAAAGCGCACCGCAACACACACATCACGCAGCATTTGTTTTATGGTCGTCATATAAATATTTCCCGGAAGAAACGGTCTTTGTCGTGGTGGTCGATCCCGGTGTAGGTTCAGAACGCAGGATTATTCTGGTGGAGGACAGTGATGGAAAGAAGTTCATTGTTCCGGAGAACGGAATCCTTCGTTTTATTTTACCGGATTTAAAAAACCCGAAAGCATATCAAGTTAATAATTCGAAATACTGGCTGACGCCGCTTAGCTCGACGTTTCACGGACGGGATATTTTTGCGCCTGTTGCAGCCCACCTTGTCAACGGAGTACGGGGCGAACATCTGGGTGACCGGATAGAATTACCCATCCCCGAATCACCGTTCATCTCTGTTGACAAGTCGCCAGATGAACTTCGAGGGAAGATTTTACATTCCGACCGTTTCGGGAATCTTATCACAAACATCCGGCCTAAGTTTGAAAAGCTTGATGAATTGAGTGCCTACTCCCTGGAGATCGGAAACCGCCATATCGACACAGTCAAAAAAACCTATGCCGACGGCGACTACGGAGAACTTATTGCAATGGTGGGCAGTGCCGGATTGATTGAGATTGCCGTTCGCAACAGCAGTGCACAGCAAATGCTCGGCTTACGGATCGGCGACCCGGTTTTCATAAGACGAAAAGATGTGTAATGGGAGTTCACAATGAGCAGTTAATGAAGAAGTGCTTTGCGCTTGCTCGCCACGGCTACGGTAATGTACATCCCAATCCGATGGTCGGGGCAATTGTTGTGAAAAACGGTACCATTATTGCCAGGGGATACCACCGGCGCTTCGGCGGCGATCATGCCGAAGTAGATGCTCTCAAAAAAGCCGGAGAAGAAGCCCGCGGTGCTGTCCTGTATGTTAACATTGAACCCTGTAATCATCAGGGAAAAACACCTCCGTGCACTACTGCAATCGAAAATGCAGGAATCCGCAAGGTTGTCTATGCCGTCGATGACCCCAACCCTGTAGTAACCGGAAACGGCAAGAAAAAACTTCAACAACAAGGGATTGAGGTTGAAAGCGGTGTGCTGCGCGGCGAAGCTGTAAAATTGAACGAATATTTTTTCTTCGCAATGAGATCGAAGTTGCCGTTCGTTGTGCTGAAAGCTGCAACAACACTCGACGGTTATATAGCAGACAGCCGCTCGCGTTCAAAATGGATTACCGGTGAAACCGCACGCGATTATGTGCAGTACCTCAGACGCGGGATAGACGCCGTTCTGGTCGGCGCCAACACGATCTGTGAAGACAATCCACGCCTTACCGTCCATAATTTACGTGAACGACAGCCACACAGGATTATTCTCGATGGTACCTTGATAACACCGGTGACATCGAAAGTGTATAACGATCAGTATCGCAATCAGACGATAGTTGTGTGTGCGAACACAAAAAGAAACCGTAAAAAAATCGAGCAGCTTGAACAAAAAGGTGTAACCGTACTTGCATATAAAAGTACGAAGAGTATATTACCCATACGCCGTATCTTGCGTGATCTCTGGAAACGCAAGCTAACCTCGATCCTTGTGGAAGGGGGCGAGTCGGTTTTTCGTCAGTTTATAGAAAAAAAATTATACGCAAAGATGCTCTTCTTCATTGCACCGAAATTGATCGGCGGGGGCGTTCCGGTAGTGAACGGCATAAACCGATCGCTGAGAAATGCATTCACGCTGGAGGACGTATCGAGCAAGATGTACGGTGACGATGTATTGATCGAAGGATATTCGGAATTGTATACGAAGTATGTTGGAAGGGGGAAGTGAGAGGTTGATTGGGGTCTTTTGGATGAGTGAGACAACATGTTTGAATTTGTGCAGTAGCTAATGCAATAAAGACCCCCTGTAGGGGCTGTTCAAAAAGCCATTCCGGTAAGGGAGATTCATGAATCTCCCTTACCGGAATGGCGAAAACTACATATAACCGGTTGTTTCAATCTCTATTATGGTGCATTACAATACTTATTGGACAGCTCATCAGCCCGCTTACCCGAATATAAATATATTACTATTTAAATAATCAAACAACAACCATGTTTACAGGACTCGTAGAAGAAACAGGAAAAGTAATAAGCGCTGTACCCCGCGGCGGTGTGATCGAATTTACCATTCGCGCAAAAAAAATAATGGATGATCTGAAAGTGGATGACAGCATCAATATCAACGGTGTATGTCAAACAGTTGTAAAACATACACGGGATACATTTACCGTTCAGAGCGTACAGGAAACCCTCCGGAAAACAACGCTCGGTAAACTTCGTGCCGGCAACGAAGTTAATCTCGAACGGGCAATGCTTCCCACCACACGAATGGGGGGACACTTCGTACAAGGTCACGTTGACGGAACCGGTGTCGTGAAAAACATTAACAAACAAACAGGCGACTGGGTGATTAGCATCGAACTCCCCGAATCCTTTATGAAATATATCATACCGATGGGTTCAATCTGTATCGACGGCGTAAGTCTTACCGTGGCCTCTGTAGATGGTAATGATTTCTCTGTGGCTATCATTCCCCACACCCTTGAAGTTACAACCCTGAATAAATTAAAACCCGGCTCAGCGGTCAATATTGAATTGGATATGCTGGGTAAATATGTGGTACAAATGGTGGAGAGGATGGGAAAGGGAGGGTAGAATTGACCGGGTACAATAGGTGGAACTTCAATTCCTCTATCACGCGTTGAAGTGTAATAGATACTTTTATAAGGAGTGATGTAGAAATGGCCAGGCGTTTACATTGTTTTGTTGCAGCAAATGGCAAAAATATCGTAACCGATCAAGAGTGGGAAGAGATTCTTAGACTTCAACACTGGTATAGTTCCGAATTTTTCTGGACGGCCGGTAAACCGGCATTGAAGATGTTTGCAGTATTCCCGAATCTCGACCATCCGCTTGCCGATGAGAATGAGTTGATGGAATATATTTCAAGTCGATGGAGTGATCTGAGAGCCACGGGGATGACTGAGAATGCAATTCTCAGGAAAATGCACGAAGAAAAATTGATACTGCTCAAAGAAGGCGGTTACCATGACGGCTGTTTATTGAGCGGCAGCGTGCGGGTTGCCAATAATGAGTGGAATGCATACTTATTTACTGAATTCATTTTAAAGGCATCGCTCATTGCGCAAAGGGCGGCGTTCGAGCTTCATGATGAAGGGGAATTCATTAACTGGCGACCGCTGATGATGCAAAATGGAACTGTGTGTATTTACGTAAAATCTCAGCAGCAATACCGGCGTGCCGAGCAAATTGTAAGTGCAAATGAGCTTTTTGCGCTTATTGATCCGCACGAGTACGACGATCACCCCGATTACCGTACCCAGGTTTATGGGTTCCGGAAGATGGAACGGGAAGAGAAGCGGGATGTGTTAAAGTATTGGAATTGGCACGGTTATGATTCAGACGTGCATTCCCCCGAAAAAAAGGAGATGATTTACGATCTGAATGCAAAAGTAAAGGAAATGAGAATATTGATGACTTAGAGATTTTGTCCGGTGAGCGGGATGTGGAATAATTCCACAAACCGGCTTGCGTTTTCACGCAATAAACTGTATCTTTGTAAGATGTAAGAAATTTATAATTCGAACAACGGGATAGGTTATGTATAGCTTTTTAGTTGTGTTATTGATATTTGTGTGTATTTCAATGATCATCGTCGTCTTGATGCAATCAAGTAAGGGCGGCGGACTCGCCGGTGTATTCGGCGGCGGTCAGGCGGGGGCTGTATTCGGCGTTCGTAGAACTACCGATTTTTTGACAAAAATAACCGTTGTTTTGGCCACAACATTTATGGTGTTAAGTATTGTGATAAATCTTTTCTTCCTGCCGGGAACGGGCCCCACAGGCGCCGATAGTATTTTACAGCGCGAAGGACCGCAGCAGGTACCGCCTGCACAAATACCAGATATGGAGCAGCCCTCTGTTCCGGCAGCAGAACCGGGTGCCGGGCAACCTGACGCACCGGTAACCGATGAACCGGAATAATAAAAATTTTTTAATCGTAGTAAAGCGACGCCGATTCCCGCGTCGCTTTTTTTATAATGATGTGAATTGACATCATCTTCTCAAGAAATCGGCTTTCAGGTAGAATGTGAGTCCGGCAGCGCCCGTGCCGGATTACTGAACACAGCACACGGCGACGTTCAGACTCCTGTGTTTATGCCGGTTGGCACACAGGGTACGGTAAAAGCTCTTGAACAGCGTGAACTCGTTCAGTTAAATGCACGTATCATTCTGGCTAATACGTATCATCTTTACTTGCGGCCGGGTGAGGAGGTTTTGCGATCGGCAGGGGGATTGCATCAGTTTATTTCGTGGGATCGTGCTTTATTGACCGATAGCGGAGGGT
>SKXH01000216.1 GCA_007128495.1 Bacteroidota bacterium | reverse complement strand
ATGACGAGGGGTTCGCGGAGGCGTCCGAGAAAGAGGAAGAGCACGATGAACGCCAGCGCGCCGCCCCACATCAGTTGCTGCTGTACCGCCGAGACCGCCGTCTGGATGAACTCCGCCTCGTCGTACACCACCTCGATATGAAATTCGGGATATTCCTCGTGCAGTTCGGCTATCACCTGCCGCACCTGCCGTGACACATCGATGGTGTTTGCGCCTGCCTCTTTCCGGATAAGGACGCCGATGGTCTCGCGTCCGTTAAAGCGGGCGATGGATTCCCGCTCTTTAAAGCCGTCGCGTACCTCGGCGATGTTGCGTACCAGGATGGCTCGACCGCCCGTGGTTGTATGTACGACGGTCTGCCGTATATCGTCGAGCGATTCGAACTCGCCTAAGGCGCGGAGGGCAAACCGGAAATGACCGCTTTTTATGCTTCCTCCCGGCATCGAGATGTTTGCCCGCTCGAGGGCGGTTGCGACATCGTCGATCCGCAGATCGAGCATGCGCAGTTTGTCGAGGTCGATATCCACTTGTATTTCCCGTTCGACGCCGCCGGTAATGAGTGCCTGTGCGACGCCCCGCCCCTGTTCAAAGCGCCGTTTCAGAATTGCCCGGGCTGCTTCGCGCAGTTCGTAGAGGTCGCGGTGCAGCCACTCCGCGCCGTCCGATCCGTAGAACACCGCGTCTGCATGATATTGTGGTGCATCCGCAGCGGTAAGCGAGAGCTTCATCACCGGTGCGGTTGAGGGGTCGACGTGCAGAATGGTCGGTCTACCTGCCTGTTCGGGGAGGAATGCCCGCGCCTGATCGAGCCGCTCGCGCGTCTGGATGCGGGCAATGTTCATATCCGTTCCCCAGTGAAAATGCAGCGTGATGACCGACACCCCCTCGCGCGATACCGACGTAATGCGGCGTATGTCCGGCAGGGTGGAGAGCTGCGCTTCGAGTCCTTCGGTGATGAGCTGTTCCACCTCTTCGGGCGATGCGTCGATGTACGCTGTGCGTATGTGAAACTGCGGGATATCGAGCTGGGGGAGAAGGTCGATGCTGATCTGGCGGAACGTTAAGAGCGTGAAGATGAGGATGCCGATAAAGAGCATCGACGTGGTGACCGGGCGATTGACGAAGGTTCGGATGAGCATGGGGACACCTTTTTTAGAACCACGAAGTCTCGAAGACTCTAAGTAGATTTTTCTTTTCCTGTGATACAGCCTGTATTTTGAATAATACCGATTGCCGGGGTAAAAAGCAAGGGATGAGATATCAACTCAATTGGATTGTAATCAATATTTTATACATCGCACTGAAAAACCATACCTTTTATCTGCCGAGTAAATTCTTTCTGCATCAATTATTACATATCCGAGATCGCGAAAGTATGCATTGGATGCACTATACTCGGAAGAACTCCACCATGCACCAAAAAAACCCTTATAATCATAGCTTCCGTCGGGAAAGCGGTATCCGCCCGGTAATCCCGAAAAACCGCTCTTATTTGTGGCTCCTTCATTTGGATTTTCCCATCTCGGATGAGCATCCGGTTCAGTCCGGGTAGATTTCATAAGTCCTTGAGCTATTACATAGCCGCCCAAATATTGTTCAAGCTTACGCCAATCAGTCTCAGTCGGTATGCGCCAGTTTTCCGGACATACACCGCGGGAATCTTTAACTGCATACCAATTGTACAAAAAACCATAATCGGAAACTATTTCTTGATATAAGTCCGTATACTCACCGTGATCATTATATTGTGAGTTCCCGTAAGGAACTTTATAGTCGTCCGTAGGATAAATTGCATATGCACCGCTCGTTGTGGTTTCCCATTCGTCATTGCTAATGAGGTGCGGTACCAAATCATCGTTTCGGTAACGGGTTACCTGTAAATTATCAGCCATCCACCAAGTATCTCCTATGAGTACAGTCCGGTAGATATTACCATCAATATCCATAACCGTTCCTGTTTCTTTTCCGAGAGATAACGTTTGATCCGAATCTTCCGTTTCTGATTGTCGTATGAACAAGATTACAATAATGATAAGGATAATTAAAATTGAAACGAACAGAATAGGGTATTTTAAAATCATTTCATTATCCTGCCCTGTTTACTATTGGAACGGAAATTTATAGATTGCATCTTTAGGGTGACTAAGCCCGTATATATGACCGTTATCCTCATCGACCGTAAATACGGTTATATCATATCTCGAAGGTATAATATACTGTCTATGAGGATTTCCATTCCAGTCTATGACTTGAATAATTTTCTCCAAACTGCGGATTTCATCCTCTGCCTCTTTATGTCCTGAGTATAAAAAATATATATATTCGTCGGTCACATGAATGTCGTTGTAATATACTGTAATATCACCGCGGTAAAATGTGTCTAAGTCATACTTCTCATTTACGTTCTCCGGTTTAAGGTACAATTGTGATGAACTATGTTCTCCGATATGAAATACTTCGAGTCTTGGAGTATAGAACATTATTGTAGCGATTTTACTACGGTCCGGTGAAATTGCCGAGGCATGTGAGTTAATGTTCATTCGTGCTGATGGATCGTTTACTGGTAATCCTTCATTCGTTAATATGTCCAGATTATGTAGAGGAACAGTGACGACTGAATCATTTCCGGGATTATAGTAAAACAATCCGTAATTCCCATCAAGTCGTTGATAAAATTGATCCCGGTAGGTTCCGACAATCATTTCTTCATCAATGGTATAAAAGAAATATGCACCGTATAAATCCCAGTGAAGTTCGTGTTCATTAAAAACCTTCATTTCTCCTGATACAAGGGTTTCTAATAGATCTATTCCATATTTTTTATTACTGGCGAGATCGATTGCAAATACAATAAGGGTATCGTCGTACGAGATAGCGTCACGTATGAGTGCGACTTGTGGAAATTCATACGGTCCGCGCCCTCGATTTCCGAAACTCCCGAGGTATTCCAAATTCTTATCATAAACATGGAAAAGTGTATCCCTCATAGTACTTATGATTATATGAGACTGTACCGTATATATATCAATATTTGCAAATTCATTTTCCATAATGCGCTTTCCTTCGAGTATTACGGGAGGAGGAAAGTTATCGATATAATTCCAATTATCATCATATTCATCAGAGCAGGAAATTATAAGCAGGGAAAATACTATATAGAGTACACGATAATTCATATTAAGAATACCGTTTTATTGATATATACGAAAAGAAATTATACGGTACCGGTTTGAAGTATAATCAATAACTTCAAACCGGCTATTGATACACTGGAATTATTATTCGTATTGGGCAAACTCGTGATACAATTTAATATATCTAATGATGCTTAGGAGCAGTCATCTTATCTCCATTATCTCAATTATTTGAGCGGGAAGCATATATAATTATTTAAAAAAAATCAAACTGGTTCAATATCGTCGCATCCGTTCGGATCATCGCATCCATTACCACCACCACCACCTCCGGGGTAACAAATTTGTGTAGGCCCATCTCCTTTGCCTATTCTACCTTTACAGGTTGGACAGTATACTGAGTACTGCCAGAAGTAGGACCATTTAATTGATGACCAACAGATTACACCGGTGGAAGCTTCAGCATTTGAAACATATATTTTTAACGTTGAACCAAATATGCCTCTATCAAATGTATTTGCATCATACAACCCCACCTCCACATTAAACATTAAAAGAAACAAAAACAAGAACGCGGCAACGATCTTCGTGCCGATGCGACCGGCTTTTCTCAACATTATCGGTCTCTGCATGATGTATGTGATGAACCGTCCCGTTTCGGTCGATAAGCAACGAGACGGGGTTGCTAATATGCAAATACTCAAGTTCAGGTGGCGAGTTTATTATCTCATACTGAAATTGCGCCCCGAGATTCATAAGATACCGCTCATGCCCTTCAATTAGATACATTTTTATATCTTGTTTTTTCTCTAAATGTAATACAATCTCCTGCAAGTCGTTATTATACTTACAGGAGATTACATTCAATAATTTGATTTTAAAAAATCAAATTGGTTGAATATGTGGGCATCCGTTCGGATTATCGCATTGACCACAGCCGCCGCCGCCGCCCGGAGGGCAATGAACAACATTAACAGATGGAGGATAATCTAAACACCAACAAGCCGCAGAATCTCCTCCTCCATAACACGTAGAGCTCTCACATGTAGCAGGGACAGAACATTGTTCACCACAATCGGTAGCGGTAGCAGTGCAAGAATCTCCTGCTAATGCATCCTGTATATAAGTATTAAAACTTAATCCAAATATACTCAAGTCCGTATTTGAACCGTCATTTATACCGACTTGTAAATTAATTATTGCTAAAAACAGGCAGAATGAAACTACAGCAATTTTTCCCCATAATTTTCCTACTTTCTTATTTGTAATAGACATTGTACCCCCCTTATATATATTTGAGATTGAACCGATTTTCTATCAAATATACTGCTATCTCGAGATCGGTTTTGCCTTAACAATTTCCGCATTATTTAAATCAGCAAAGTATAAGGTGCCATCCGGGGCAAAGGAGAAGCCGCCTAATAGCGAGCGATTTTTATCTATTTTAATAACCATCTTACCAACCATTTCTCCATCCGAACAGTTAAAAATAAAAACTTTTATACCACCATATTCCTCCAGGGTTTGACCGCCCAGGTGGAGATACAAATTGTCTTTATGAATGCCGAACGCTAGTGAAACAAAACGAAGATCTTCAGCATTACTTTGTCTGATACGCTCCTGATCCCCGACAAGATCGAATAACTCATTCTCCCACACGAGTTTTCTTTGCGCATTGTATTTCCGAATTATGGGTGTACCGATGAAGGCGATATACACATTATCGAGATTATCGGTTTCTACCATAATGCTATTCAATAATGGATTTGAACTTATATTGGTGCCGAACGACTTGATTGTATCACCGTACTCATTGTACTCCTTAATGAGTACATCCGGCAGCCAACTATGGAGCAAGAGTGTATTGGACGGGCTGAGACCGAATGTTTGGCCGATTATTGTATTCGTATAAATATATTGACGAAAATTATTATTATCATTCAAGATCTGAATTCTGTTATTGTTTACTTCTGCGATATACATTGCATCATTTTTTTTTCGAACAAATGCAGGACCAAGGAATTCTCCGGGACCTCTTCCTTTTTTTCCGATTACCTCTCCTGATGTGAAATCGCTTTTCAAGCGGATAATCCTGTTCCCAGAGAGATCGGCTGTATAAATGTATTCATTATGATACATGGCTCCTTGAGGCATTTCAAATAAATGCCCATGTTCACCGGGAAGGTGACCAATAGAATTGGTAACTTCATAAAATATCACAGTTGGATCATGCTCTCCGTCCGAGCAATGTTTGAAGAAAATAGAAAACGTCAAAATTGCAACGGCATATTTAAAGTAAAAGGTAGCTGTAACGATTATTGTCTTGTCAATAATATTCATAGTATCATTTTTCAGTATTAATAAACTATATCAATATACCGCTTCAAACAATGAACTCACCTTCAGGAAAAACAAACTGCTTTTCTCTGCATTACCGATTTCCGCATAATGTATTTGATGAACCGTCCCGTTGTGATCAATTAATAATGAGACGGGGTTGCTTATGCGCAAATCATCAAGTTCAGGTGTTGATTCAATAACCTCGTACCGGAATTGTGCCCCGAGATTTAAAAGATAACGCTCGTGCCCGTCAAGCAGATACATGTTCATATACTGATTGTATTTCTCATACAGATTGTTTATCAAACCGATTTCGTCTATTACACACGGAGAGCACCCTCTGTCGGTAAATAAGGTTACGAGCGAAAGGGTATTATCCGAAGAAAAAAGATCGCCGGGAAGATGGACAGAAGCCGTGTTCATCGCCGGATTACCGGTACTTCGCTCGCAATCTGCTAATTGATGGCTGAGAATGCCGACCCTGTTTTCACGCTGTAGGTTTTGATACAACATAAAAATATTGAAGATGAGCAAGACCGTAATAACAAAGTGTGACGTTTTCGGATTTATCATTTGTTTTTCCTATGATTTAGTACTAATATACTCGCAACAACAGCGAAGAGAGCATTTCGCAGAATCATTCCAATGCCAAAATCACTCGAAATGACATTCCCAAAACATCCGCAATCGGCATCCAATCCGGCAGCGTATCCGTAAATGCTGAATGCAAAGAAAAACCAGAACAATCCGGCTGCGGAGATGACAGCT
>SKXH01000103.1 GCA_007128495.1 Bacteroidota bacterium | reverse complement strand
CCTTTGCCGTTCGTCCCGGCTACGTGAATTACCGGATACTGCTCATGCGGATTTCCAAGTTCATCCATGAGCAGTGATATCTTTTCCAATCCGAGTTTGATACCGAATCGTTGTAAACCGTATAACCATTCGATGAATTCGTGATAAGATTGTGGCATAGTATCTATGTTTCTCTTTTTTTGTTCAGGAATCAATTGTTCAAGGAAAGTTCACATCCAGCTTTTTACCACTGAAATCGTCTGGTCCGTTTGTAAGGTTCCTATGATATCTGCTGCATTTTCAATGTTCTGTTCGCGGCAAAATAGTTCAATACCTTCCGCGATTTCTACAGCGACATTCGGATTTATGTAATTTGCGGTTCCGATCTCCACCACTTCAGCGCCGGTAATGAGAAACTCCAATGCATCGTTTACCGAGGTAATACCGCCGATACCGATAACAGGAATCGAAACCGATTTAACCGTTTCATACACTTTTGCAAGGGCAACCGGTTTTATTGCAGGCCCTGATAATCCTCCCGTTGTAGTACTTATTTTCGGCCTGCGGGTTTTCACATCGACCGACATACCTACCAGAGTATTTATCAATGATACGGCATCCGCACCTTCATCCTCAACGGCCCGGGCAAACTCCGAAACTGAGGTAACGTTCGGTGTTAATTTTATTATTATAGGTTTTCCGGTAAGCGGACGAAGTTCGCGCGTTATTTCAGCCGTCATTCGAACATTCGTTCCGAATGAAAGGCCTCCCTCTTTTACATTCGGGCACGAAACGTTGATCTCATATGCATGACAACATTCTGCCGCTTCAATTCGTTCAAGCACGGCACGATATTCTTCAATTGTACTTGCTGCAATATTAACAATAACGGCAGTATCGAGTGTCTTCAGAAACGGCGCTTTTTCTTCAAGAAACCGGTCCACACCAATATTCGCAAGTCCGATGGAATTAATCATCCCGCCCGTTGTTTCGACAACTCTCGGCGGCGGATTCCCATCCCGTGGTTTCATCGAAAGTGACTTGGTAACAATAGCACCGATTTTATTGACATCTACAAGATCAAGGCACTCATCGCCATAGCCGAATGTACCCGAAGCAACCCACACGCGATTACGACAGCGCATTGAACCGAGTTTAAATTCCGTTTGTACCTGGGTCATTGTATCATTACCGAGTGAATATCGAAAACGGGGCCTTCGTTACAGACGAGGCGATATCGCCCGGTGCTGTTTACCGACTCGACCGGACATCCCTGACAAATTCCTATACCACAAGCCATTACACATTCAAGAGAGATTTCACCGCTGAGGGAATATACACGAAGCAATTCTTGCAATCCTCTCAACATCGGATTCGGTCCGCATGCATAAATCGATAATTCGTTATGTGAATTATTTTCGAGCCATTCATCGAGCAACGAAATAACTGTACCGTGATGTCCGGCGCTGCCATCGTCTGTTGCATATTTTACATTCGTTAATTCATAATCGACGAGAAATTGTTTTGATCTCGCTCCGAGAAATGTTTCTATATTTGAAAAGCCGTTCGCTTTCAGATTCTGTGTAAGGAGCGGCATCGGGGCCATTCCCAATCCACCTGCCACCAGTACCGGCCGGGTTCCCGCTGACGGCAAGGTAAACGAGTGTCCTAACGGACCGAGCACGTCTACAGTATCGCCCGGCCTTTTTTCTGACAGTATGCGTGTTCCCTCGCCGACGATATCAAATATAATCGTTATAACATCACGATGCGTTCGTGCAACGGAAAACGGTCGCCGGAGCAGGGGATAATTTCCGGTCTGTACTTTTATATTTATAAATTGTCCGGGCTGAATTATATCGGAAATATATGAACTCCGCAAGTGCAATGCAAATACGGTTGCGGTAAGTTGCTCACATTTCACTACCGGCAACAATTCAATCTTCATTATTTTCTTCTGTTCGGGTAGTATCAGCTTTTTCGTCAAGGTCTTCTACATCAGTCGGACGGGCGAGTGGAATGCCTCGCTGCCGGGGTGATTCCTCTTCATCCACTTCTTCTTCATCTTGTTCAGCTTCTTCTGCAAGACGTGCCGCTTCCTCTTCTTCACGCTTTCGCTCCTCTTCAGCGATCATTTCATTCCAGGCCTGTACTCTATTTTGAACTGCCGATGCATATTCCGTATCGGGGTGTTTATCAACAACTCGTTGATAATATATTGCAGCGCTATCAGGTTTTGAATACACATTTTCATAAATCCACCCGATTGCATAGCAAGCTTTGGCTGCATAGTGTGAACCGGTTGTATCTTCGGCAATATGCTCAAATAAATAAAGGGCATCTTCATAGTTTTCTTCGAACATAGCTTCTTCCGCCTGAAGATAAATATCTTCAAAGTCATCGGAGTCGTCAGGGGGAACTTCAATGCCGAGCAATCGTTTCGCTTCGTGTGAGAATTCTGTATCCGGATACCGGTCGATTATAATGTTGTAAATTGTATTCCGTTGTTCCTGCGGTTCCAATGAAGTGAAATCGCTGCCAAACAGATAGTTTGTTTCCGATATATCGTACCCCGCTTCTGCAGTCGACCGCATAAGTTCGGCCAATGCGTATAATGCCTGAGGTGCGTACTGTGATTCCGGGTGATGGTACACAAGCCAGGTGTAATAATATACCGCGGAGTCTGCGCGTTCCATTTCCATGTTGAACAGACCGGCAAGTTCATAATAATTTTGAATAAGTTGATTAACATCCTCTTCGATTTGATCCCTGAGTTGCTCCGGTGTTTCAGTAATTTCCGGCTCCGTTGCGGGATTGTTTCCGAGCGTATCACTTTTCATCGTATCGGCAATCCCGGTTGTATCGACTGGCTCAGCAGTTTCTTCCTTTAACTCGGTTAACTGTTTTTCTCGTTGGGTGATAACCGAATCCAACCGGGCAATGTCATCTTTATAATTGATATATCGTTCCAGGAAGTCGTATTTTGCCCACGCCTCGCGGGTAATATCTGATGGAGGGGTAGCTTGCGAAACTTTCTCGTAATACTCTTTTGCTTTTCGATAGTCGGATAAATTGTTCAAATAAATTGATGCAAGTGAATGTTGTGCTTTTAAGGATTCAGGGGTACGGGCGTGCGTGGTATCAACATAAATATATTGATCGATTGCATCCTCAATCAATCCCTGTTCACGAAATACGTGCGCCGCTTCAAGCTCAATTCCCGCGTGATAATCAACCAGATCACGATCATTGAGCATCCCGGCAAGCAATTCGACAGCTTGATCATAATCTTCAGATGATGCTAATATTCTCGCTTTAGCTATCTGGGATTCATAAAGTATTTTACTTGTCGGACTATCATCAATTACTTCGGTGTACTGATGGTAAGCGTCTTCGAACAGCTCAAGATCAAAATACATATTTGCGAGATAAAAACGTGCCTCTGTTCGAATATCACTGTCGCGAGCGATATCGATTGCGTTTTGAAATTGGTCGACGGCAATATTTAAATCACCGGCATTTTTATGAATATCACCCAATTCAATATAAGCTCGAGCAGCAACATTCCGGTCCCCTCTTGAATCGATTCGCTCGACCAAATTCTCAAGAGCAATTTGAGCTTCACCCTGCTTATTCATTCGGCGCTGGGTTTTTGCAAGCAGTAACTGCCCCTCCGGTATAAGTCCGCTCTCGGGAAATTCAGAAATTAACTCAAGGAATTTCCGCTCGGCTTGCACATTTTGTCGCATTTTAAAATATGATTGTCCGATCATAAGAACGGCATCATCGGCGTATTTACTCGTGGGATATTGATGCAGTAACCGTGAACATTTCTCTATTACATCATTGAGTTTATCTTTTGTTTGTTGCGGTACCTCGAATTGTCTATCCTGCCCTTGTTCACGGTGGCGGCGCTCAGCTTCCTCTATCTCCTCAACGGCTTCTTCGTATAGATTTTGTGCATTATAAAATGTATTGTAATATGAAACGGTATTGACGTACCGTTGAGTAAAAAAATCACCAACAGGCCGCATTACCGAACAACCCGTTAGTAAAATTGGTACCGTTGATATGATGATCGTGAGGAAAATTGTTCCTGCCCGCGGAATCTTCACTCGACCTCCCGTCTGACCTTGGTTAATAATGCATCGATATTCACAGTGTAAAAGATAGCGACTAAATATAAGAAATTCAATAACTTCTAATAATTCACGGCGAATTGCGGTAGTATGGGAACTACTATTTCATATGGAATGGGATCGCCGGTTAGCCGTGCCCGCAAGATAACATCTCCCGTTGATTGCTTGGCCCGTAGTGTTATGGAATTTTTGTCCCTGCCCACTATTTCCACCATATCGCTTCCCGCCTCAATTTCATAAAATACTTGAACAGATTTGAATGGGATCTGTATTCCGACGGCATTATACGGAACTGCCTTCACGGTTGTTTTGGATTCTCCGTCGGGAAATAATGAAGGCGGATTCGCTACAAAGTCAACCCGTGAAATATTTAAAAATAACTTTGCGCCCAGTGCTACAAGAAACAAAATCGATATACCGATAAGTATAAAATTTTGTATCCTGGATGCGTTCCAGGGCTTTCCGATATCCCGGTATTTGCTGTCCTCAACCTGATTCATTTCTCCGTCACCCGCTATTACAACTCAAATAATTACTTATAGACACATAGTATTAAAAGTTTGAGGCATTTTCAATAGCAGTAAAATAAAAATCGTATTAAACCTTTTGCCGGTTCCATGTATCTAATAACTACTTAAGCACCATAAACGACTATCCATAAAATAAGGAGAAACGATATGCGGCTGCATTCATTAGCTATTATACTTGCAGGATTACTGTTCTTCTCATCGACGCTCGATGCACAAATGCGCGGCGAAAGAGGAGAACGCGGATTCCGCGGTGAACGACCCGACCGGGTTCGCATTTACGATAAACTCGATCTCACTTCCGGGCAGGAAGCACAATTATCCGAACTTCGTACGCAGCATCAAAAACAAATGATCGATAAGCGCGGAGAACTACAGAAGTTACGGTTATCAATCCGCCAGGAAATGAGGCAGGAAACACCGGATATGAGCGCAATTGAAAATATGGTTGAGCAGCAGGGAGAACTCCGGATCGAGATGAAACTGGCACGTGTATCGCATTGGAACAATGTTCGCGAAGTGCTCACTCCCGAACAACGGGAGATATGGCAGGAACACCGGCGCGGTTTCGGTGAATTCGGAGAGCGGAGAGGTTCGTGGCGAAGAGGTTATCGGGGCAGGTAACCGTATATTAACAATTTATTATAAACAGCGATGCGATCATTATCGATGCATCGCTGTTTTATTTAAGATTCTTCCGGGGGATATCTAATTTCTCTGCAACTTCATCCACAGCATCCAGCAATTCACTCGATATTTATATCGTAGTCTCAACTCGTTCCATGTGTTATACTATCATCCTTGCTAAATGATCAATATTTTCAATACCCCTTCTCTTTATCAACCACATTTAATACCTCTTCAGCATTTATATAGCGCCTTAGATTTTCTATAAATAAATCGACAACCGCTCCCCAGTAATCCGGCATCAATCCTCCAATGTGAGGTGTAATTATTATGCGCGGATGTGACCAGAATGGATGCTCCTCCGGCAGCGGCTCCTCACGAAAGACATCAAGCGCAGCACAACGAACAGTCTCATTATCGAGGGCATTAATGAGCGCTTCATCATCCACCGTGCCCCCTCGCCCAAGATTAACAAATATGGAGCCGGCTTTCATTGCGCCGAGCCGTTCGGCATTGAAAAAATTCTCGGTGGCCGGTGTAAGGGGCAACAGGTTTAACACAACATCACTTGTAGAAAGTGTATCCATTAACTCATCGGCGGGAATTATCTCATCGGTAAACGGATCGTTCAATCGATCTTCAGGAGCAACACCCGACCGCACACCGGTCACCCGCATATCGAATGTCTGCGCGATCATTGCGATCTTCTTACCAATAGTACCATAGCCGACGATACAAAGTGTTTTACCGCCGAGGAAAAATGTGTCTTTAACCGGCTGCTTATTCCACTCACGTTTAATTTTCTGTGCCGACCAGGCACCCATATTTCTTCCGCAATAGAGTACCATAGCAAAGAATAACTCGCTCATTTGCGTATTGTGAATTCCCTTCGCAGAAGTGATGATAGTTTCCCGTTTTTCTAATAAATCCAGCGGCAATGCATCGACTCCGGCATATCCTGCCTGGATCATAGCGAGATTCGGACTTGCTTCGAATTCTTCCCTGGTGGGAATTCCCAGATATATTGTACACCCGGCATGATACTCTGTTACGGACTTATTACCGGGAAAGAAATGCACAGCCGCATCCGGGAATGCGGTACGTATTTTTTCTATATGCCGCTCCTTGAGAGGCAGCGTTATAAGAATGGAATGTTCCATAATGTTATTATTTTGATCCGGGGGGCGGTTCCATATCGCTGCTGTGTCCGGGAAATGCCTTTGATGAAGGATCTATATAGGCCTTGGCATTATTTACCGCCGTAGCCGCTTCGCCGAACCCGGTTGCTATGAGCTTTAACTTGCCGGGATATGTTGTTACATCTCCCGCCGCATAGATTCCGGGCATATTCGTCTCCATTTTACTGGTAACCTCGATGTCACCTTTGATGAGATTAAGTCCCCATTCTTTAATCTTACCAATGTCTGCAACGAATCCCAGATTCAGAAGGATATTATCTACCTCGAGATGTTCCTCATCATTCGTTTGGTTATTATAGATAGTTACGCCTTCGACATTTGAATTGCCGTGAACCGCTTTAACTTCAAACGGGACCTTGATATCGACGGGCGAATTGAATAACTGTTTAACACTTTCTTCGTGTGCGCGGAAACGGTCCCTGCGGTGGATCAATGTAATTGATTCTGCGAATTCATGTAAGTGAATTCCCCAATCAACTGCGCTGTCGCCGCCCCCGACTATAAGCAGCCGTTTGTTCTTGAATTTCGATTTATCCTGAACAAAATAATCGATACCCTTTCCTTCAAATCTTGCCACGTCATCGAGCTTTAATTTTCGCGGCGCAAATGCACCGATCCCGATTGTCAGGAGAATTGAGTATGTTTTGTGTGTCTGTCCATCGTCTGTGTTTAAAATAAAATACCGTGACGGTTTACCTTCCCCGGCTTTTTCATCGTTACGTATCTGCATATCGGTTATCTTAGAACCGAGGTGCACGGAAGGATCGTATTGCAATGCCTGATCAATCAAACTCTGTGCGAGGTCCTTAGCAAGCACTTTCGGATAACCGGCAACATCATAAATATATTTTTCCGGATACAGGGCCATAAGCTGGCCGCCTAATTGCGGCAGGGCATCGATGATATTGGTATTCATACCACGCATACCGGCATAAAATGCGGCAAACAGACCCGTTGGTCCTCCACCTATTATTGTGATATCGAATCTATTCATAATTTATTTTGGATTTGTTGGACGCAGATCAACTTCGCTCATCAACGCATTCGGCGGTAATCGTAAGATCGTCAGCACTGCGTCTGCAACATCCTGCGACTGCAATATCTTTGCCGGATCCTTACCGCTGTGCGGTGAAAACTCAGTAGCTACCGACCCGGGACACACGACCGACACACGGATATCGTATTCACGCGCTTCAAGCATAAGGCATTTCGTAAAACCGTTGAGCGCCCATTTTGTTGCTGCGTAACCGGATCCTCCCTTGAAAAAGTTTTTACCTGCAAGAGATGAGATGTTAATGATTGCACCCGATTTTTGTTTTTTCATATGCGGCAGTACCGTGCGAGTACACAGGAAAACACCTCTCATATTGACCGCAAACATACGGTCGAAATCCTGCGTGCTCAATTCATCGACCGGGGCAAATGAACCCATCCCTGCATTGTTTATAAGTACGTCAATTTTGCCGAAAGTTTCAATTGTTTTTGCAACTACCTGTTCGACTTCTCCTTCCTGCGATACATCCACCGGAACAACCAACGCATTTCCGCCAAGTTCTTCTACTTCTCCGGCTGTTTTCTCCAGAGCGGATTCAGTTCGTGCTACCAGTACCACATTCATCTTTTCTTTTGCGAATGATAATGCGATAGCTTTTCCGATTCCTTTACTTGCACCTGTGACGATAGCGACATTGTTTTGTAGTGACATAGTAAACCTTCCGATTAATATAGCAATTTTACAAATCGCCCAATTGCGGGCGCAGCGTTAACTCCTCCAGCATAAGATTCTCGGGAGATCGTAATATTGACGATACCGTTTTTGCAACATCATCGGGGTGCATCATCCGTTCGCCATATTTTTTTCGAATACCTTCCGGCCACATCTCGGTATGGGTAGCGCCAGGCACGATCGAGGAAACTTTAATACCCTGCTCCCGCACTTCTTCACGCAACACGTTGGAGAGAGCAAGTACGCCCGCTTTGGAAGATGCATATGCACCCGAGTTTGTGAAAACCTTATTTACCGTTACCGATATAATATTTACAATCCAGCCGTTCTTTTGTTCCTGCATAAATGGAAGAACAGCTTTGATGCAGTGCACAACCCCTTTGAGGTTAACATCGATTATCTCATTAAATTCGTCGATGGTTGTATCGATAATCGGTTTAAACTTTGTCACCCCTGCATTGTTAATCAGCACATCGATTGAACCGAGCTTTTCGTTGATAAGATTAGCTGCATCGGATACTTTCTCATATGAGGAAACATCCAGCGGCACCCGTAAGAGGGATTCGCTGTGGGCGGTGTCAATCGAGATTGTTTCGAGCAATTCACGGTTACGCGCACTAACTGCTACTTTGTGACCATCGCGTAGTAATTCTTCAGCAATGGCTTTACCGATACCTTTGCTTGCTCCGGTAATCCATACATTCATATGTACTCCTTTTTGAATCAATATGAAACACGGCGATCGATAAGATTGAGAAATTCCGCCCGTGTCTTTTGATCTTGTTGAAATACTCCGAGCATGGCGCTCGTTGTGGCGAGAGAATTCTGCTTTTCGACTCCTCGCATCATCATACACATATGACGTGCTTCGATAACAACGGCAACCCCGTCCGGCTGCAGAACGTCATATAACGTTTGCGCTATTTGCTGGGTTAAACGTTCCTGAACCTGCAGCCGTTTGGCATACATATCCACCACGCGGGGGAGCTTACTCAGACCGACTATCTTTCCGTTCGGTATATAGGCAACGTGCGCGCGGCCGTAAAACGGAAGCATATGATGTTCGCATAAACTAAAAACATCGATATCACGCACGATAACCATTTCATTGTATTTTTCTTCGAATACCGCACCGTTCAATACCTCGCGCACATCCTGCTTATATCCGGATGTTAAATACTGCAATGCATCGGCGACCCGGCTGGGAGTTTTCAGCAGCCCCTCTCTTTCAGGGTCCTCTCCAAGTTCACGCAGAATAGTATCGATTGCCTTTTCAAGCGTATTGTTTGCAACTTCAGTCTCTGGCATGTCTTTTATTATCATCCTCTATAATCTACATAATTATTTTGTGATTCATATAATTTGACCGAGTACAATGTTCCATTTTGTATATGCGGTTCAAGTTGTTCCCAGATTTTCATAGCGATGTTTTCTGCAGTTGGAATAACATCGCGCATAAATTCGACATCATAATTTAAATGTTTATGATCAAGCTCGTCGATAACGTGTTTTTGCAATAATCGTTTCAAGATTTTCAAGTCGATAACCATACCCGTTTCGGGATCGGGCTTTCCGGCGACCGTTACTTCGACATCATAGTTATGACCGTGGCCGCTCGGATTATTGCATTTATCATAAATGCGCCTGTTCTCCTCTTCACTGAATTTCGGATTGTGAAGACGGTGTGCTGCACTAAACTGTGCGCGTCGTGTTACATACATCATATTCCTCATCCCCTCCATCTGGTTATTTGAGTTGATCCAATACTTGAGTAACTTCGTCGACGTGCCCGTTCACTTTTACTTTTGGAAATATATGAGCAATCTTTCCTTTTTCATCAATAATGTATGTAGTTCTTTCGATCCCCATATATTCTTTGCCGGCCATTTTTTTCTTTTTCCATACATTATATGCCTTGATGGCTTCCTTTTTTTCGTCGCTCAATAGCGGAAACCGTAAATCGTATTTATCGGCAAATTTCTCATGCGATTGTACACTATCTGCACTCACACCGGCAACCTCCACGCCTTTGCGGCGCAACCGTGTCAGATTCTCCTGAAATCCGCATGCCTCTTTGGTACAACCCGACGTGTTATCTCTGGGATAAAAATATAAAACAAGTTTCTTTCCTTTAAAATCTTTCAGCGACAGTATCTTGCCAGATTGATCCGGCAATGAGAAATCCGGCGCTTTATCACCGACCTTTAAAGCTGGCATTTTTATTTCTCCAATAAATCAGTTTTGTAATTTATTTATATGCATATCTTGACGGAGTCGCGTCATGCCGCTGCATCACTGACGTAAAACTTCACGGATCTCATCATAATTTGGTAGTTCCCCCGGATTATCGGTGATCCATGAATAAATTACTGTACCGTTATCATCAAGGACAAAAACCGAGCGTTTCGCGGCATCATACCCTTTGATTCCCCAGAAATCTTCATGCACGCCGCCGTATTTATTTGAGACCTCCCGGGAAAAATCGCTGAGTATGGGAAAATTTAAATTATTGTGCTCGGCAAATGCTTTGTTTGCAGCAGGCCCGTCGACACAAATTCCATATACCTGAGCGCCCAACTCATTTAATTCGGAAAGCTGATCACGGAATGTACACATTTCGCTTGTACATCCGCTCGTAAATGCACCCGGGAAAAATGCAAGCACCGCTTTTTTCCCGAGTACATTCTGCAGTGTTACTGCTTTCTTGTTCGTATCATACAACACAAAATCAGGGGCTGCATCTCCATTTTTTAATGGCATATCCACATCTCCTGATCTAGTTATCCCTTCTTTGCTGCTATCTTTAAAACAATCTGATATTGAATACTGCCGTCATCATTAATACCGCCGCGAAATTCTACCACCTCAAACCATCGCAACTCAGTAAATCTGCTCTTTGCTTCATTGACGGCATTCTGGATTGCATCTTCGTATGACTTCGATGAAACCCCAACTATTTCGAGCTTTTCATAATACTTACTCACGATAAAATCCTTTCAGTTATACATTCTATGGTTTGAGATTTATTCTTACTTCGGAATTGCATTATATGTAGCTTCAACTACCGACCAATCTATGTTTCTCATGAACGCATCGATATATGCACCGCGGTTAACGGCATAGTCGATGAAGTAAGCATGTTCGTACGTATCGAGCGCAAGGATCGGTTTTGCATTCCAGATCGGGAATGTATTTTGTGCATCGCCGAGATAGTTAAACAATGTACCGGAATCATAGTCGTATGCCAACCAGACCCATCCGCGTGCTGCCAATCCCGTGCCTTTAAGATCCGCCGCCCATGCTTCGAAGCTGCCGAAGTTTTTTTCGATATCTTCCAGTAACTGTCCGCCCGGCCGTCCGCCGTCTCCACCAAGATGATCGAAGTAAATTTCATGGTTTTTCACACCGCCGATAGCAAACGTCAGTTCATGTTTTAAAACACGAATGTCGCTGTATGTCTGGTTTCCCTTTGCCGGATCCGCCTCTTTTAATAAACCGAGGATTTCATTTGATTTACTGACATAACCCTCGTAAAGTTTATAATGCTCTTCCATTGTTTTACGCGAAATACCATCCATATTGAGGGTCGCTTCTTTAAGCGGCATTGCTTCGTAGCGATACTCGAGATTAGCGCCTGTTTGTATGGGTGAATTTACAGCAAGCGCCGACCCTGTTGCTAAACCGCTGCCTGCAATACCCAGCGACATTGCACCGAGTGCCGAAGTTTTCATAAAATCTCTGCGTCCGTTAGAATCTGACATAGCGAATCCTCCTGCATTATTGTTTGTGAAAAGTTATTAAAGAAGACCGAATGTAATATAACGACCAGAAGAGCTATAAAATTCCATTATTGGATCGGGAAAGAAGTGTTTTTATTTTGTTTATTGAGAATATATAAGATAGTTGAGACAAAATCAATTGAAAAAATTATGGATTTTTCATATATTTTATAAATGTTTCAATAACCGGAGAGGTGGCAGAGCCCGGTTGATTGCGCCGCACTCGAAATGCGGTATACCCTTGTGGTATCGGGGGTTCGAATCCCTCCCTCTCCGCCAAACTACGCTCCGCCAAAAAGCGGCGGAGCTTCGTTTGGCAAGCCCCTTCACCTGCCAAACATTAAATATATGAAAATGTGGTTTTTGTATATACTGCATAACAAATCAAAGGATTTAAATATTTTAAATCCGGTTCCGGCAAAGCATACCTTTCAATTAAATTAGTTGCATATATTTTTCAATAACTTGTATCCCCGCACGCCGGTGCGGGTCGTGGAAGATGCAGACTTGCCCGGCACGTTCAATAAGTACATAAGTGATGTTACACAAAATGATAAATTTTAAACTTGCGACGCACTTTCCCTTTATGCGATGAGGCGATTTTTTAATATTTTTAACATCTGACACGGGGAAGTGCGTCGCAAGTCTTCATTCTACGACACGTCCCGGGCAAGTTCCTAACATTACCACCATTCTTACCGCTCTGGTCCCGCTCAATTCTATTGATTATCGTATAATCGTTTATTAAATTTAGGTTCAATAAACATGAAAATATTTTAAGCTCCGGAGACGAATTTTTGCCAACAATATCCATGTTCTACGGTATCATTGTTCGAATGTATTTTGCGCCAGGTGAACATAATCCACCTCATTTTCATGTTTATTATAATGAATATAAAGGGACTGTCGATATTAACAATTGCGAGTTTATTGAAGGTAACTTACCTACAAAACAACTAAAATTAACATTGGCATGGGCTGAACTTCATAAAGAAGAATTGCTGGCAAATTGGGATTTAGTCATGAACGGAGAACAGCCATTCAAGATTCAACCGCTTAAGTAATGAGGAGGAGAAAGCAATGTATCCATCTGTTATTAAAGTTACTCCGCATGAAGATTATACACTTGCTATTGTTTTTGATAATGGTGAACGAGGTACATTAGATATGAAACCTTATCTTGGATTTGGCGTGTTCAGCAAATTAGAAGATTACAATATATTTAAGCGTGTAAAAGTCTCTTTTGATACAATAGAATGGGATGGAGAAATTGATCTCGATCCCGAGTTTATTTATAACAATTGTAATATAACAACGAATGTATAAACGATTGAGACCTTGTAAAAGCTAATACAAAACATTGAGACTTACTCACTATTTCATACGACACGTGCCGGAGGCACGACATATTTGTGATTAAATCGGAATTAAAACAAGGAAATACTCCATAGGAATACGCTGATTAATGATAAACCATCCCCCAGCAAGTGGTGGTTAATTAATTTCCCCATTGAATTTTACCGGAATAATTGTATATTGATTTATATACCTAATAAAATATTCAAATAGGTTTAAGGACATGAGCAACATCAAAAACCGAATAACTGTAAATCCCAATCAATGCGGCGGACGACCCTGTATTCGAGGTTTAAGGATTCGTGTTGTTGATATACTCGATTTACTCGCGGCGGGCTTAACACAAGACCAAATTCTTGAAGAATTGCCCGATCTCGAAAAAGAAGATATTGAAGCAGCTTTAAAATACGCTCGAAACAAGCTTGACCATCCCATCGTAGCTGCATGAAACTCTGGATTGATGCACAAATTTCTCCCGCTATTGCAACATGGATAAATCAAACCTTCAATGATACCGAAGCCGAACACGTACGTGAAGTCGGCCTCCAGCAAGCAGAAGACAAAGATATTTTTGCTAAAGCTCAAAAGGACAGGATTGTCATTATGAGCAAAGATGATGATTTTATCAGATTAATTGGCCAATACGGTACACCCCCGCAATTAATTTGGGTAACGTGTGGTAACACATCTAATAAAAAATTAAAAGAGATACTCAGTAAAACACTCCCTCAAGTTCAAGAACTTATCAAAAGCGGAGAAGAAATAGTAGAAATCAGCGACGAACGTCAATAAAATTCACCAGAAAAATGATAATACCGCACTCGGTGTGGTTAGTGGGGTAAAATGTAGAGTTGCCCGGTACGTTCAATAAGTACGTAGGTGATGTTACACAAAATGATAAATTTTAAACTTGCGACGCACTTTCCCTTTATGCGATGAGTCGATTTTTTAATATTTTTAACATCTGACACGGGGAAGTACGTCGCAAGTCTTCATTCTACGACACGCGCCGGGTAGGTTATTATTCCACCGAACGGGGTTACAGGGAACCCGTTTCCCACTTCTTTCCTAAAAATATTTCTCCGGCCTATAGATTATTTTTACAAATAACCATATATTACTCCTCCAAATGAGAGGGAATCATAAATCAGCATATGTCGCACACCAGCCGGAGGTATTCCCTTTCTATTTCCATTTCAAAGTTTATGATATGAAAGTGCAGTGCCTATGATTGCACGTTTGGTGCTTGAGGATGGTTTTATTCTGGAAGGTGAGCTTTTCGGAGCGGTAAAAGATTCGACCGGTGAAGTGGTTTTTAATACTTCAATGACCGGTTATCAGGAAATTCTCACCGATCCCTCATACGCGGGTCAGATTGTTGTGATGACATACCCGCATATTGGCAATTACGGTATTACCGGAAATGACGCTGAAGCCGAACATCCCTATGTCGAAGGATTCGTCGTACGGGAATTCTCTGAACTTCCCAGCAACTGGCGCTCCGAAGAATCGCTTAATGACTACCTGCATCGACATTCAATACCGGTTCTATCCGGAATCGATACCCGATCGCTCGTGCGACATATCAGATCGAAGGGTGCGATGAGAGGAATGATATTTACCGGAAAATCCACCAACGAGGGGATCGTATCAATGGTGAACCGGTCTCCTACGATTGTGGGATCGGATCTGGTAAAAAACGTAAGCCGTAGAAAAATTTATCAATACAATTCCGCCCAAGTTACCGGGCGTGCTCCGCTCCGGGTGGTGGCATATGATTTTGGGATGAAGCAAAACATCATACGCTCGCTTACTGCGACGGGATTTGATCTCACCGTCGTACCCGCGGCCACACCTGCCGGAGATGTTCTTGCCATGAATCCGGACGGGATATTCCTTTCGAACGGACCGGGCGATCCCGCTGCGGTCGGCTACGGAATTGACAACACACGCAAACTCATCGGTAAAAAACCGATATTCGGGATATGTCTCGGTCATCAAATCCTTGCTCTCGCTCTCGGAGGGAAAACCTACAAGTTAAAATTCGGTCACCGGGGAGGCAATCAGCCGGTAAAAAACTTGATCACAAATCAGATCGAAATAACATCACATAACCACGGTTTTTCCGTTGATTTTGAATCACTTAAGAACTCCGAAGTCGAGTATACTCATGTAAATTTAAACGACCAAACACTTGAAGGATTAAGGTTAAGAAATCATCCGGTTTTTTGTGTGCAATACCACCCTGAAGCTGCACCGGGACCGCACGATTCGGCGTATTTATTTGAGGACTTTTATAAACTTATAGAGGATTCGAAAACATAGTGGGAAAACGCACCGACATTCAATCAATTCTTGTTATCGGCAGTGGGCCTATCGTAATCGGACAGGCGTGTGAATTCGATTATTCGGGCACACAGGCGTGTAAAGCATTAAAAAGTGACGGTTACCGGGTCATTCTGGTTAATTCAAATCCGGCAAGCATTATGACCGATCCCGGTATCGCCGATCGCACCTACATCGAACCCCTGCTCCCGAAATACATCGAGCGAATCATCGATCGTGAACGACCGGATGCCATGCTCCCGACAGTGGGTGGACAAACCGCACTCAATCTTGCAATTCAACTGGATAAACTGGGTATACTACAGAAATACAATATCAAGCTGCTCGGTGCACAAATCGAGGCAGTCAATATTGCAGAGGATAGACGGCTCTTCAAAAAAGCAATGACCGAAATTGGTATAGAGTCACCCCGATCGGGACTTGCAACATCCGAAGCTGAAGCCCGCGAGCTACTCGACTATATCGGTTTGCCTGCGATAATTCGTCCCTCCTTTACGCTCGGCGGCAGCGGCGGCGGCATCGCATACAATGTTGAAGAATACGAAGAGATAATTCAGCGGGGATTATCACTATCACCGATGAACGAAGTCCTTATAGAAGAATCGGTTATCGGGTGGAAAGAGTACGAGCTTGAAGTGATGCGCGACCGTGCCGACAATTTTGTTGTCATCTGCTCGATTGAAAATTTCGATCCAATGGGAATCCACACGGGCGATTCAATAACCGTTGCCCCTGTGCAAACATTGAGCGATCGTGAATACCAGCACATGCGTGATGCAGCGAAGCGGATAATCCGGAAGGTCGGTGTAGAAACCGGCGGTTCGAATATACAATTCGCCGTCAACCCGGAAAACGGCAGACAAATTGTTATAGAAATGAATCCGCGGGTAAGCAGAAGTTCAGCGCTTGCATCGAAAGCAACCGGATTTCCGATAGCCAAAATTGCTGCAAAACTTGCCGTGGGATACACACTCGATGAGATACCCAATGATATCACACAAAAAACGCCGGCATCGTTCGAACCCTCTATCGATTATGTGGTTGTGAAAATACCCAAGTGGGACTTCGAGAAATTTCCCGAAGCGGAAACGACACTCGGCACACAGATGAAATCGGTTGGCGAAGTGATGGCACTCGGCAGCACATTCAAGCAAGCGTTTATGAAAGCCCTGCACTCTCTCGAATATGATAAATCGCTTTCCCAGTTCCCTGTTATCCCCGAACTTTTATATCGTGAGCTTCGCCATCCCGGTCCGAACCGTCTTGCGTATTTGCGATATGCTCTTCTCAATGGAATGTCGATCGATGAAGTATACCACATAACTGCAATCGACCGGTGGTTTCTCCGCCAATTATCCGAACTGTTTAAATTCTCGCAGGAACTTGAACACCATACCATAGAAACCATATCACGTGCAGAATTTCGAAAAGCAAAGGATTGGGGAATTTCCGACATCCGCCTTGCACATTTATTGAAAACAGATGAAATATCAATCCGCCGGTTTCGTAATCAACATGGTATTCTGCCTGCATATAAGCACGTCGATACATGTGCAGCGGAATTCGAATCCTACACTCCGTATTTTTACTCAACGTATGAAACGGAGAATGAAGTTATTCCAACCGGTAAAAAGAAGATACTCATTCTCGGCAGCGGACCAAATAGAATAGGTCAGGGAATCGAGTTTGATTACTGTTGCTGTCATGCATCTTTTGCGTTGAAAGAAGATGGATACGAAACGATAATGATCAATTGTAATCCGGAAACGGTCTCAACCGATTATGATACCTCCGACCGGCTTTATTTTGAACCGCTTACGTTTGAAGATGTGATGAACATCGTTGAACTCGAAAAACCCGACGGGGTTATCGTACAATTCGGCGGTCAGACACCGTTGAAGCTGGCAACTCAGCTATACGAGGCAGGTGTGCCAATTATTGGTACTTCGCCGGACTCAATCGACCTTGCCGAAGACCGGGAACGATTCGGTGCGTTCCTCACGAAGTTCTCGATCAACCATCCGGATTATGGTACCGCCCGCTCATACAACGAAGCCCGGAACATCGCCGCTTCGATCGGATATCCGATTCTCGTGCGTCCGTCATACGTGTTGGGAGGCCGGGCTATGCAGATCGTCTATGACGATGAATCGCTTAAGAGATATATGGAATATGCCGTCAACATCTCATCGAAACATCCCGTGTTAATTGATAAATATCTTGAGGATGCTTTTGAGTACGATGTGGATGCTGTTGCCGATGGAAAAGATGTTATTATCGGAGGGATCATGCAGCACATCGAAGAAGCCGGTATTCATTCGGGTGACAGCAGTTGCGTCCTCCCTCCCATTATGATAACCGGAGAGCAGCGCGACGAGATTATCAGAATTACCGACATTATCGGTAGAGAATTGAATGTGATCGGACTGATGAACATTCAGTTTGCCATCAAAGATGATACAGTTTATGTTCTGGAGGTTAATCCCCGCGCATCACGCACCGTTCCGTTCGTCAGCAAAGCGACGGGTGTTCCGCTGGCAAAGATCGCCGCGCAAGTTATGGCAGGAAGCACTCTTTCGTCTCTCGGAATACAAAACGACCTTACCGTGAAAAATTACTGCGTGAAATCCCCGGTATTTCCTTTCAATAAATTTTATGGTGTAGATACCATACTCGGACCCGAGATGAAATCTACCGGTGAAGTGATGGGAAGCGGAACAACATTCGGTATCGCCTTTTTAAAAGCCCAGGAAGCCACCGGTACAAAACTTCCTTTAGCCGGAACAGTTTTCATCAGCGTCAATGACCGTGACAAAGCCGGGACACGGGAAATCGCCCGTCAATTCATCGAACTCGGCTTTTCTATCATAGCAACAAAAGGAACCGCAGCATACCTGAACAAAAACAATGTTATATCCGGCTCGGTTTATAAAGTGAATGAAGGCAGACCGAATTCAGTGGATTTGATTAAAAGCGATAAAATCCAAATTATTATAAATACACCGCTCGGCAAGGAGTCATTTTTCGATGAGAAGGCAATTCGCCGTGCAGCTATTAGATATAATGTCCCGTGTATTACCACCCTCTCCGGTGCTATGGCAACCATTGGAGCGCTTCGGGCATTAAAGGATGAGGTGATAAATGTGGAGAGTTTGCAGGAGATGCATGGAGTATAGGTGTATTTTGTGCGACGCACCTGCCCGTGGTGCGTAGATCAAAACCTGTCGTCAACCTCAAATCGTCTAGCGAATGGGTGCGTCGCACATTTCTTGCAGATATAATCAAGACCTCGAAAATGTGCGAGGCACTCTTTATCTACATATTTTTTACAAGTCGAAAGCTTTACCATTTCCTTCACCGGCAAGTGCCTCGCACATCTGCTCTGTGCGACGCACCTGCCCGTGGTGTGTAGCTGATAAATCTCTCGTCTACCTCATATCGTATTGCAGACGGGTGCGTCGCACTTTTCTTTAAATGTAAAAAAAATATTCAAAGATTTGCTGTATTTATAAAATTATGTTAATTTTGATCAATGAATAAAAGAGCTGAAAATGAACGAAAATTCAAAAAATGGGAAGATAGAGGGGATGGCAGCAGGATATACTCATACACCGGCTTCGGTAAGAACAATTGGTATGCAAAATACGTTAAAATTGTAAATAGCGATGAAGACACCCTAACATTCCGGCAGTAAATATATGATAGTTCTGGTAAATTAGTTGAAATACACGAAAAGTATCCGGTTGATAAAGGGCACAGGAAGGTGAATAATACCTAATGGATAACATGATCACAAAGGAAATACTCGCATCCAAATTAGAACAATATCTTAATCACGAGCTTTCAAAATCAACACTCATTTTGTGGTATGAGGAAAGTATGCAAAACCACAATTTTGAAAATGAAACGGTTCAAAGCATCGTAGCACGAATTGGACTAATGGATACTGAGAACTTCGAACTTTCATATGAAGACCTTACAAATATGCTTAACCAACTCGGATATAAGATTCGAGTTGAAGTTCATTGAGATGTGCCTCACTCACCTCTTGTGCGACGCGCACTTTTATTCAAATATAGCATAGTCCTCGAAAATGTGCGAGGCACTCTTTATCTGCATATTCTTTACAAGACAAAAACTTTACCTGCTTCCTTCATTGGCAAGTGCCTCGCACATCTGCTCTGCTTGTGCGACGCACCTGCTCGTGGTGCGTAGCTGAAAACCTCTCGCCTACCTCAGTTCGTCTTGCGGATGGGTGCGTCGCACTTTTCTTGCAATTCTTACCAACCTCGAAAATGTGCGAGGCACTCGTTATTTACATATATTTTT